>JBAIYC010000381.1:0-12514 GCA_037916085.1 Nitrospirota bacterium
GACGGGTCTGCCCTCGATCTTCGGTTTCCCGAAAGCAGCGCTCGCCAGCACGATCATCCAGACGATGACCAGGAACACAACAATGAGCCGTAAGGCCTCTTTCATCGCGATCGCCTCCTTTTGTCAACAAATGAGAATACGTTATAAGCAGCTCTTCATTACAGTGCACGCTGAGGAGCCCGTGATGGAATACCAACCGTTGCCCTTCGCTCCCTCCGGGCAAATAAAAAAGGGACGATCGGTCGTCCCTTGCTCCTACTTCTAGTATAACATACGCAATTTCAGCGGTTCCGTTCCTTCACTACGCGCTCCAGCTCGCGCCTCGATTCTTTTTCCCTGATCGTATCCCGCTTGTCGTGCGCCTTCTTGCCCCGGGCCAGCCCCACGAGCACCTTGGCCTTGCCCCGCACGAAATAGATCTTGAGCGGCACCAGCGTATAGCCTTTCTGGGTCATCTTGCCCAGGATCTTCCGGATCTCATCCTTGTGCAGCAGGAGCTTCCGCGTCCTGAGCGGCTCGTGGTTCATGATGTTGCCGTGGGGATAGGGGCTTATGTTGGCATTGAAGAGGAAGGCCTCCTCGTTCCGAACCAGCACGTAGCTGTCCGTCAGGTTCGCAAGCCCCAACCGCAGCGACTTCACCTCCGTCCCGACGAGCGACATGCCCGCCTCGATGGTCTCCTCGACAAAATAGTCGTGGTGGGCCTTTCGGTTCGTCGCGACAGTTGTATCTTCCTTCTTCCCTGCCATGGGGCAATCATACACGATGCATGCCGCCGAGGCAAGCATACAGAGGTCCTTTGCGGGTGTTACACTAGGAGTAGGTACATCATCAGTTCAAGGAGGTGTGTCATGGCAGTACGTACATCAGCGGCTGTCTGGGAGGGCGGACTCCTGAAGGGAAAAGGGAAGATGAAGGTCGGCGACGGCGTCTTCGAGGGCAAGTATTCCTTCGCGTCGCGGTTTGAATCGGGCAAAGGGACAAACCCCGAGGAGCTGATCGGCGCGGCCCATGCCGGGTGCTTTTCCATGGCCCTGTCCCTGTACCTGGAGCAGGCGGGGTACAAGCCCGAACGGATCGCGACGACTGCAAAGGTAAAGATCGACAAGGTGGGCGACGGCTACAAGATCACCGAGATCGACCTGGACACCGAAGGCCTGGTCCCGGGCATCGATGAAGCGATGTTCCGCGAGAAGGCGGAGCTGGCGAAGAAGGGCTGCCCCGTCTCCATGGCCCTCGCCGGTGTCGACATCAGGCTCGAGGCCCGTCTGGCAAAGGCAAAGGCAGCGTAAGACGCGCGAGTCCCACACAGAAAGAGCGGTCATGCGTTTCTGCAGGCCGCTCTTTGTCTTGCTGCTCCTCGATGCCGAAACGGCCCTCTCTTCAATTCTTTCCTTTCTCATTTTTTGCACATCCCCTTTGCGTCCTGAACGAGATTCCTGACCCGTCTAAGGTCACGTCCGCTCGCCCTCGCAAACTCGGCCTTCGGCCTCAGACATGCTCGTGCGCCCTGCGGGACGCTGCCTTAGACCTTGACGGGTGCCCCAGGAATCTCGTAAGGCCCGCGTCCGGGGACGTGCGGGGTTTGGGTAAAGACTTTTCAGAAGCCCCTGCATGCCGCGAAGAGGGCCGCGCACCCGCATGCGAAGGCAGAAATACACGGTCGGGCAGTATATCCGGGCAGACGCGGCCGAGCTCGCCTTACGGGCGAGGGAAAGTGCTGCGCTGGCCACACTACTGGATGGAAATGAAAAGGCTAGGCATGGTTGCGCGGACCTGTGAGCCGGGATGCAGGAAAAAGTGTAAGATGTCTCATTCTTCAGCTACATCAGATTCACCGGGTCCACATCCACGATCGCCTGGACCTGCCTGCCGAACTTCTCCTCCACCACCTTCCGCGCCTCAACAGCCAGCATCCGCAGGACCTCGCGCTTTGCCGACAGGAGAAGGAGCTGGTAGCGGTACTTCCCGCGCACCTTCGCGATGGGCGACGGCGCCGGGCCGAGGAGCGTCGTCCCCTTGTCCCGGAGCAGATGCCGGATGCGGTTCTTTGCCGCCGCGGCGCTCTCGAGTACGATCTTTTCACGTGCGCCCTTCAGCTCGATCTTGATCATCCTGCGGAACGGCGGGTAGCCCAGCTCCCTCCGGTACCGTATCTCTTCTTCGTAGAACCCGTCGTAGTCATGGCTCGCGCTGTGGCGGAAGGCGTAGTGGCCGGGGTTCATCGTCTGAATGACCACCTCGCCGGCAGCGTCTCCCCTCCCCGCCCTGCCCGCCGCCTGGGTGATGAGCTGAAAGGTCTTCTCCGCGGACCTGAAGTCCGGCAGGTTCAGTCCCACATCTGCGTCCACCGCACCGACGAGCGTCACCGACGGGAAGTCGTGTCCCTTGGCGATCATCTGCGTGCCGAGCAGGATGTCGATCTCGCCCCGGTCGACCCGGCCGAGCAGCTTGTCATAGGCATCCCTGCCGCGGACGCTGTCGCTGTCCATCCGCGCGATGCGAGCTTCCGGAAAGAGCGATGCCACCTCCTCCTCGATCCTCTGCGTGCCCGTGCCGAGCGGCTTCATCGCCGCCCCTCCGCAGGAAGGACATGTCGCGGGCGGCTGCGCCTGGAAGTCGCAGTAATGGCACTTGAGCATCCGCTCGCTCTTGTGGAAGGAGAGCGAGACGCTGCAGCTCGGGCACTGCATCGTCCCGCCGCAGTCCCCGCAGATGAGCACCGACGAGAACCCCCTCCGGTTGAGCAGCAAAAGCGACTGTTCCTTCCGCTCCAGCCGCTTCCGCATCCCGTCGACGAGGCGGGTTGAATAGATCGACGCTTTCGGGAGGGCCTTGGTGTCAATGACCTCGACCTCGGGCAGCGGCCGGTGGTCCACGCGGTTCGCGATGCGGAGGTACCGGTACTTGCCGGACCGGGCGTTCGAGAAGCTTTCGAGCGACGGCGTTGCCGAGCCGAGCACGCAGACGGCGCTTGCGAACTTTGCGCGCATCACGGCAACGTCGCGGGCGTGGTAGCGGAGCCCCTCCTCCTGCTTGTAGGAGTTTTCCTGTTCCTCATCCACAACGATCAGGCCGAGCCTCGGAAAGGGCGCAAACACG
Organism: Nitrospirota bacterium; assembly: GCA_037916085.1. Taxonomy (GTDB): domain Bacteria; phylum Nitrospirota; class UBA9217; order UBA9217; family UBA9217; genus JAKAHZ01. Next base: position 3,103 of record JBAIYC010000381.1, read on the forward strand.
GCCGACCGCGCGCCGATGGCGACATCAACCTGTCCCGACCGGATGCGTTCATGCTCCCCCGCTCGCTCGCGGTCAGTGAGCCCACTGTGGAGGACAGCGACCCGGCCGCCGAAACGTTTCCGGAACCGGCCAAGCAGCAGAGGCGTCAGCGCGATCTCGGGCACCAGCACGATGGCGCCTTTCCCGGTCCCGGCGAGCGACCCGATGGCGCGGAGGTACACTTCGGTCTTGCCGCTCCCGGTGACGCCGTGGAGCAAAAAGACGGAGAAGGCCCCCCCATGGACGTCGGCGCTCACCTCCTGCACGGCGGTCACCTGTTCGCTCATGAGCTCGGGAGGCGTGTCGGACGCGAAATCATCGACCGGACGCTCTTCTTCGCATTTCTCTTCGACGATCTCGGAGACGCCGGCCGCGCAGAGGGCCTTGATCGTTCCGGGAGAAAAGCGCTTCAGGTCCTCCATGGCGACCTTCTGACGGTCCAGGAGGTGCAGCAGGAGCTCCATCTGCCTCGGGCCGCGGACCGCATTCACATCGTGGTCGCCGTCCAGAAGTCGGAGGAATCGACGCGTTCGCTTCTTTGCCGTTCCCTTCGGAGCGAGTGCCTCGATCGTCAGACCGAGGGGATGAAGATAATAATCCGCCATCCAGTGCGCCAGCTGCATGAGGTCCCGGCCCACGGGAGGGGCCGCTACGTCGGTGACGGACTTGAGACCCTGTTTGTCCGCCCGTTCGGGGAAGCCCAAGACCGTGCCGACCAGCTTTCGGCTTCCAAAAGGAACAAGCACGCGGCTGCCCTCGCAGAGCAACGGGCGGAGCGTTTCGGGGATGTGGTAGTGGAAGGTCTTGGGGACAGCGACGGGAACGGCGATATCGGCGATGGTAGGATGCATTGAAGACCTTCAGACAGCAGACGTGCAGATCACAGACTGGATCAGGTGCGGCACCTGGTGAACGGCGGTCTGTAGTCTGTCATCTGTTGTCTGACGTCTGGCCTTTGGCAGTCTGCTTCTGGGGAGCCTTGATCTCTTTCTCGCTCAGGATGTCCTTCAGCTCGCTCATGAACTCATTGATGTCCTTGAAGGACCGGTAGACCGAGGCGAAGCGGACGTAAGCGACCTCGTCGAGGGCATGGAGGCGGTTCATGAGCTCCTCGCCGATTGCCTTGCTCGGGATCTCCTTGTAGCCCTTTTCCTGCAGCGCCTTTTCGATCTCATCGACGGTCCTCTCGAGGGCCTCGATGCCGATGGGCCGCTTCTCGCAGGCCTTCTTGAGGCCCGAGAGGATCTTCATGCGTTCGTAGGGCTCGCGGCGCCCGTCCTTCTTGATGACCGACGGCAGGACCTCTTCGACGCGTTCATAGGTCGTGAAGCGGCCCTCGCAGGTCAGGCACTCGCGTCTCCGGCGGATGGTCTCGCCTTCCTTCCCCATCCGGGAGTCAACTACCTTATTGTCGATGCTCGAACAGAAGGGGCAGCGCATCGTCACCTCATCGGCTCTCAGCTGTAGCTGTCAGCTAGGAGCCCGTCTTCTTGTACTGCACGACCTCGAGGCCTGATTCCTTGATCATTTCGGCCGCGAGCTGGTCGGGGTAGCCGTCCTCGAAGATGATCTTCCCGATGCCTGCGTTGATGATCATCTTGGCGCAGATGCCGCAGGGCTGGTTCGTGCAGTAGAGCACGGCGCCCTGGATGCTCGTGCCGTGCTTTGCCGCTTGGATGATAGCGTTCTGCTCGGCGTGGAGGCCGCGGCAGATCTCGTGCCGCTCGCCCGAAGGGATGCCCAGCTGCTCGCGCAGACACCCGCGCGTGAGGCAGTGCTCGATCCCTGACGGCGCGCCGTTGTAGCCGGTTGCCAGGATGTTCTTGTCCTTCACGATGACCGCGCCTACCTGGCGCCGCAGGCAGGTGGCCCGCTTCTTCACCAGGTGCGCGATCTCCATGAAGTATTCGTCCCAGGAAGGGCGAGTGTGCTTGGTCGTCATAAAATATGGAAAGCTTTGACGCGGGTCAAGACGGATAACTTCATATGAATAAGCATGATCAGGCTTTTGAACTATCCGCCTTTATCCGCTCTTGATCCGATCTTCCCGTGTCGAAGAGTTTGCCGTTCGGTGTCCTCAGTGTCAAGCATTACGCCTTAAACATCGGGAACTTCGCGCAGAAGGCTTTCGTCCGCTCCCGGATCGCCGCGAGCTTCGCGCGGTCGCGCCCGTTCACGAGGGTCTCGCAGATGAGGTCGCCGATGACCTTCATCTCGGCCTCCTTCATGCCGCGCGTTGTCACGATGGGGGTGCCCAGCCGGATGCCGCTCGTGGTGACCGGCGGCTTCTGGTCGAAGGGGATACTATTCTTGTTCACCGTGATGCCCGCGGCGTCGAGCGCGGTCTCGGCGTCCTTGCCGGTGATGTTCTTGGGTGTGAGGTCCACGAGCATCAGGTGGTTCTCCGTGTCGCCCGACACGATCCTGAGCCCGTCCTCGGTCAGCCGCTTTGCGAGCGCCCTGGCGTTCTTCTTCACCTGCTGCTGGTAGGTCTTGAACGACGGTTCGAGCGCTTCCTTGAACGACACGGCCTTGGCAGCGATCACATGCACCAGCGGGCCGCCCTGGATGCCCGGAAAGATCACCTTGTCCACCGCCCTGGCAAACTTCTCCCTGCACAGGATCATGCCACCGCGCGGGCCACGCAGCGTCTTGTGCGTCGTGGTAGTGACGAAGTCCGCGTGGGGCACCGGGCTCGGGTGTTCGCCCGCCGCAATGAGTCCTGCGATATGCGCGATGTCTGCCATCAGATAGGCGCCGGCCCTGTCGGCGATCTTCCGGAACCGCGCGAAGTCGAGGATGCGCGAGTAGGCGCTGTAGCCGCAGACGATCATCTTCGGCTTGTGCTCGACGGCGAGACGCTCCACTGCGTCGTAGTCCAGAAGCTCCGTCTCCTTGTCCACGCCGTAGGAGAAGGACTTGTAGAGCGTGCCCGAAAAGCTCACCGATGCGCCGTGCGTGAGATGTCCGCCGTGGGGAAGTGACATGCCCAGGATCGCGTCTCCCGGCTGGAGCACGCTCATGTACACGGCCATGTTTGCCGACGAGCCCGAGTGGGGCTGGACGTTCACATGCTCGGCGCCGAAAAGCTTCTTCGCCCGATCGATGGCCAGCGATTCCACTGCGTCGGCATACTCGCAGCCGCCGTAGTAGCGGCGGTTGGGGTAGCCCTCGGCATACTTGTTCGTGAAGACCGAGCCCTGCGCCTCCAGGACCGCGTCGCTCACGTAGTTCTCCGACGCGATCAGGACGATCTTCTCCTTCTCCCGCTGTTCCTCGCCCTTGATGGCGTTGTAAACGTCGATATCAGCTTTCTTCAGTTGCGACATGATGCGTTCTCAATCTCCCCGGATCATTTCTAAAATCAACTTCCACCACGGAGGCACAGAGACACGGAGAACTTCATACGACCTACCCTGCCTTCCTCAGTGTCTCAATGGTAAAATTCGCCTTTCGACTCCTATTTCTTCGGAGTGAGCTCTTCGATCTTCTGGAGGCGGCGGGCGTGCCGGGCGCCTTCAAACTCGGTCTCGAGCCAGGTCTTCACGATATCGAGCGCCACGCCCCTGCCGATCACGCGCTCTCCCATGACGAGGATGTTCGCGTCGTTGTGCAGGCGGCTCATGCGGGCCGTGAAATTGTCGTGGCAGAGAGCTGCGCGGACCCTCGGGAACCGGTTCGCAACGATGGACATCCCGATGCCCGTGCCGCAGATCAGGATGCCCCGGTCCGCAGCCCCGGCCGAGACCGCCTCGGCCACCTTCCGCCCGAAATCGGGATAGTCCACCGATTCGGGGCCTGACGTTCCGTGGTCGGTTACTTCGATGTTCTTGATCTTGCTCAGGAACTCGACGACCTCTTTCTTGAGCACATATCCGCCGTGGTCGGCGCCGATGGCGAGCTTCATGGTGGGAAGCGTCCTTTCCCCCTGCATCTTGAAGGACTTGATATTAACATCCAATATGTTGGGGTGTCAAGGGAAATGCCGGAAAGGTAACGGATAGATCGTTCACCGGGAAGACGCGAAGAACGCGAGAACGACGAAGAAGGATCGCTGGTCCTGATTTCCTCGCGACCCTTGCGTCCTTGCGGTTCAGGCCTTGGATCCCGATCTCTCCCGGCCTCCTCACGTGGGGGCAGGGTCATGCCCCATACTCGTACATGATCATGCTGAGCGCCGCAATTGCCGCGGTCTCTGTCCGAAGGATCGTCGGGCCGAGGGAGACAGCATGGAACCCCTTGTCCTGTGCGGCCTTCGCCTCGGAGAGCGAGAAGCCACCCTCGGGACCGATGAGCACGGTGATGTCAGTTGCGCCTGAATAGGAACGCAGAACTTCCTTGATGGGCCGCGTTCCTTCCTCCCAGGGAATGAGGAAGAGGGACCGCGGGCCGGGAACGAGGGCGGAAAGAAACTCGCTGTAGGCCGTCACCCGGCCCACAACGGGGATGTCGAGCCGCCTGCTCTGCATGGCCGCCTCGCGGGAGATCTTCTGCCAGCGGCCGACCCGCTTCGCCTCGTCCTTCACCTTCACGATGGTCCGTTCCGTGACGAGCGGCACCACGGATGCTGAGCCGAGCTCCGCGGCTTTCTGCACGATCCAGTCCATCTTGTCCGATTTCGCGATACCCTGGCCAAGCGTGACGCGCGGGCCCGCAAGCTCGTGCCTTGTCTGTGTCACCATCTCGCAGACCATGCCGTCGCGGCCGGACTCGGTAATGCGCGCCTCATACTCCATGCCCCTGCCGTCCAGCAGGGTCAGCAGGTCACCCGGTCCCTTCCGGAGCACGGTGCGGATGTGGCGAAGATCGTCGCCGGTAATGACGATCTGCGCGCCCACGATCTGGGAAGGGTCTATGAAGAATCGGGGAGGATGGGACATGAAGAAGCAAGTTCAAAGTTCAGGGTTCGAAGTTCAAAAAGAAAACGAACATTGCAAGATCTTCTCTCATAGAGGCGCAGAGCTCGCAGAGAAGACCGCAAAGAGAAACTGACCAAAACAGGACTTTGTGATCCTTGTTCCGAGCTACCTTTGCGTCCTCCGCGTGCTCTGCGAGAGACAGCTTTGGTCCTGGGTTTTCGGCCTAGGGCTTCGGCTTTTGCGTGTCCGATCTTCGTCTTCGCGGACGTCTGCGACGTCGTTTATCCTGCGGCTTCCGCTCCTGGGGGACATGGGGTTGGAGCGTCGTGATGCGATGCGGGGGCGCCTTTTCGGCGGGCGCGGTCCCGTGCTGCCTGATGAACTCCTTCCACCACAGCCGAAGGTCCATGAGCTCGCCCGTAAGCTCGCTCGTGAAACGCAGATACTCGAAGGCCTCGGCAAATCCGGGACGCCGGAGAAAATAGAGCGGCTGCCGGCCCTGCCGCTTCTCGAACCGGCCCTGGTTCCAGAGGATATCCCGCACGCCGAGGGCGACCTTCTTCGGGACCTGGACGCGCGGAACGATCTCGCCGAGGAACTCCGCAACTGCCCTGTTGAGCGCATCGAGCGGGAGCATGCCTTCCTCGCGGAAACGCTGCCGCTTCTCGTCGACGTACTGGCCGAACATGAGCGAGAAGAGCACGGAGGGTTCGACCGTGCGGCCTGCCTGCACGCAGACATCGACCCATTCAAGTGCCTTGCCGACGCGGATGTGCGGATAGCCCTCGTCCTCGCGGTCGATCCAGTCGTTGACGTGCGGGAAGATCACCCCGAAGAGGCCGGTCTTCCGGAGCAGCTGGAAGACCTTGTCCCCTTCGCCGAGCAGGAAGAGCTTCTGCACCTCCTCGTACATGCGCGCAGGCGAGGCGAGCGCAACCTTGTCCCGGAGCGCCAGGAGCGCCTCATATGTCCCCGCCTCGATCTCGAAACCGAGCATGGCAGCGAAGCGGACCGCGCGCACCATGCGTACGGGGTCCTCGGTGAAGCGGACGACGGGATCGCCGATGATCCGGATGAGCCCTTTCTGGAGGTCCTCCATGCCGCCCACATAGTCGATCACCGAGTAATCGGCAATGTTGTAGAGCAGTGCATTCACCGTGAAGTCGCGCCGGAGAGCATCCTCCTCAGGCGTACCGAAGACGTTGTCCCGCAGAATCATCCCGTCCTCGGACTTGAGCATGCGCGGCGGGCGGGGCCGTTCCGCAGGCGCAGAGCCGCCCGGTGCAGGGGCCTGCGCAGGTTCACGGGGAACCGCTTCGGCTGCAGGGGACTCCGCCGCCGGCGCCGCCCCACCGGTGCCGGCTGCAGTATCAGCGGCAGGCTCCTCGGTCGCATTCGAGCGGAACGTGGCCACCTCGATGATCTCGTTGTGAAAATGGATGTGGGCGAGCCGGAAGCGCCGGCCGATGAGCCGGCAGTTGCGGAAGACCTTCTTGACCTCGTTCGGCCGGGCATCGGTAGCGATGTCGAAATCCTTCGGCTCGCGGCCCAGCAGCAGGTCGCGCACGCCGCCCCCCACAAGATAGGCGCAAAACCCCTGTTCCTTCAGACGGTAGAGGACGCGGAGTGCGTTGGGACTGATCCAGGTGCGGGAGATCGGATGGTGTGACCGCGGAACGATGACCGGCTGCATGCTCACGGCTGCATATTAGCACAGTCCGGAGGAGGAGGCAAAGGGTCCGTTCACATTCGCTGTTTGACCGATACAGCGACACGGAGCAAATTCACTTTTTAAATGTGCACAAAATTGTTATAATGCGGCCATGCCATCAGGGAGCGTAAGGAGCGACACCAACGATATGCCGCTGTCGGGCACTATCGGCCAGTTGACCGTGCCCTGGTTCTTCCAGGCGCTGCACGCGCAGTCGAAGACCGGCACGGCCGTCTTTGAGTTCATCGAGGACAAGACAGCCGCGAACGCGGTAAAGAAGGTCTATTTCTCGAAGGGCGACATCCTCTTCGCCTCGTCGAACCTCGAGGCGGACCGGCTCGGCGACCAACTCCTGGCGGCGGGAAAGCTGACCCGGCAGCAGTTTGACGCATCCACGGAGATCATCAAGAAGACCGGCAAGAAGCAGGGTGCAATCCTCCTCGAACTCGGTTTCGTCAAGCCCCAGGACCTCGTCGCAGCGGTCAAAGACCAGGTGAAGCATATCCTCCAGACCCTCTTTGTGGTCCGCAACGGCACCTACCGGTTCATGGAGGATCCCCTCCCCATGGCCGACATCATCCCGCTCCAGATGAGCACGGGCAATGTCATTCTCGATTCCGTGACCGCCATGCCCTGGGAGTCGGTGCGCAAATCCCTCCCCTCCCCCGCGAGCGTGATCCGCCCGGCGACGGACCCCAGGAGCCTGTTCCAGGACGCCCCGTTGAACGAAGACCAGAAGGCCGTTTTGGCGCTCATCGACGGGCGGCGCCGGATCGAGGAGATCTGCAGCCTCTCGGGCATCGGCGATTTCAACGCCCTCCGGACGGTCCACCTGCTGCTTGCGCTTCAGATGGCGGAGATCGGAGAACTGAAGCCCGAGGACGCGGAATTCGTCCAGGACGCCGCACGGATGGCCGCGAAACCGGAGCAGCCGACCGAGCCGGACCTGGTCATGACCCGCGAGATGATCGTGGAGGCCTACGATGCCATGAGCACCGTGGACCACTACCAGGCGCTGCGGATCAAGCAGACGGCCACGCCGGCTGAAGTCAAGCACGCCTACTTCCGCATGGCAAAGGCCTATCATCCGGACCGTCACTTCGATACCGCCATGACGGGTATCAAGGAGAAGCTGGAGGCCCTCTTCTCCAGGGTCCATCAGGCCTACCAGGTGCTGAGCGATGCGCCGCAGCGGGAAGAGTACGACAAGGCCGCGCTCTTCAGGAAGGCTCCGCAGGAACAGCCGGCAGCCGAGTTCACCGAACACCACCCTGAAAATTACGATGAGCATTACAAGGAGAACGCCGCGCGCGCCGCACAGTGGTTCCAGACAGGCATGCAGGATTTCAAAGCAGGGAACTACTGGGGAGCCGTAGATTCTTTTGCCTGGGCCACGCGCCTGGACCCCATCAAGGCGCCCTACTTCTATTACTTCGGCCTCTGTCTCTCCTTCATCCCCCGCCGGCGTCATGAGGCCGAGGAGAACCTTCAGAAGGCGGTCGACATCGATCCGTCCACCCTGGAGTTCCACATCGAGCTAAGCAACCTCTATCTGAAGGGCGGGCTCAAGGCCAAGGCGCTGACCATCCTGAAGACCGCCGCCAAACATCTCCCGGAGTCCGAGAAGATCAGGGAGGCGATCATCGCAGCGGAAAAAGGCCAGGTCTACGCAACGCTCAGCAAGGCAGCCCGGAGCAGCGGAGGGGGAGCAGCGGCGCAGGAGAAAGTGTCTGGCAGGGCATCACAGGCCCTCGAGAAGTTCAACGCAGGGATGAAAGAATTCAAGGTGGGAAACTTTTCGGTCGCCGTCGATGGCTTCACCGAAGCGGCCCGGCTGGACCCGGCGAAGGCGACCTATCACTACCATCTCGGGCTGGCGCTCTACCGGATCCAAAGGCGCCAGACGGACGCGGAACTCTGCCTCAAAAAGGCGCTTGAGCTCGACCCCTCGAAGTCCGAGTACCACCTGGCGCTCAGCAATTTCTACCTCAAGGCCGGTCTCAAGGCGAAGGCGCTCGGCGTGCTGAACAACGCGCTGCTCCGGTTTCCCGATGTGCCGAAGATCAAGGAGGCCGTGGTGGCGGCAGGCGGAAGCATCGGCGCCTCGACCGACGAGAAAAAAGGCGGCGTCTTTTCCAAGCTCTTTAAGGGCCCGAAGGGATGATGCAGTCTTCTTTCAATCACCCCGCCACGGCACGCACGATCTCCTCGATGCGGCGGTCCGCTTCGTGGGCCTCTCCCGCCTTCAGCAGATAGAGCACATCGGAATCGACAACAGCCTGAAACACCTTCTTCCGCGTCTCCTCGTCAGCCACCCCGGCCAGCAGCCGCCTCCGCAAAAGTGCCATCCTTTCCAGAAAGAGGCCATATTCGGGGCCGTAGGCCCGCTCCAGTTCCTCGCGCACCTTCCGTGCCAGCGCCGGGCTGTCGCCGCAGGTCGATACAGCGATGAGCAGGTCGCCCCGCTCGACCAGGGACGGCACGATAAAGGTGCCTGCATCGGGCGCTGTGGCGACATTGACCAGCACCCCTGCCTTCCGGCAGGTCCAGGCGACCGACTCGTTCACTGCGGGGTCATCCGTCGCTGCGACTGCGAGGAAAACTCCCTTCACGTCGCCGTCATCGAAGGTCTTCTTGCGGTAGAGAATCTTGCCCTTGTCGGCAAGGTCCTGGAGGGTGTGCGTCAGGGCGGGACTGACGATGATCAGATCGGCGCCTGCATCGAAAAGAGCGAGGGATTTGCGCTCGGCCACTTCCCCGCCTCCCACGACCATGCAGTTCCGGCCGCGCAGGTCAAGAAAGA
>JBAIYC010000382.1:0-2883 GCA_037916085.1 Nitrospirota bacterium
GATCAAACTTATCAGAACTTATCCCGTCATTCGTCAGAAAGGCCTCTTATGTCTCTCTTGGACAAACTTGACCGCAAGTACCGCGGACTCGGCATCCCGAACCTCACGCTCATCATCGTCCTGGGGCAGGCGTTCTTTTACATTGCCGCCTATTCCGGCCGTCTCGATGTGACCAGGATGCTGATGATCCCCTCGCTTGTGCTGCAGGGGGAATGGTGGCGGCTCATCGCCTTCATCTTCATCCCGCCGTCCACAAACCTGTTGTTCGTGTTCTTCGGCCTCTATTTCTTCTATATGATGGGGAATGCCCTCGAGGGCTACTGGGGTACCTTCCGGTACAACGCCTTCCTGCTGCTCGGATACGCGATCACCATCGCTGTCTCCTTCCTCGTGCCGAACAGCATTGCGACCAACATCTTCCTCGGTGCATCGGTCTTCCTCGCCTTCGCGCACCTCTACCCCGAGTTCACGATCTACATCTTCTTCGTCCTTCCGGTGAAGATCAAGTGGCTGGCGCTCATCACCTGGGCGGGATACGCGCTGTCACTCCTTACCGGCGGATGGCACACGCGTATCTTCATCCTGGCATCGATCGCGAACTATCTCATCTTCTTCGGCAGGGACATATCGTGGAGGATGCGGACGGGAAGCAGGAAGATGTCTGAACAGGCGCGGGCCATCTCAGGAAAGCGCGAGGCCTTTCACCGCTGCGCGGCGTGCGGGAAGACGGACGTCAGCGATCCCCAGATGGACTTTCGGTACTGCCCCGATTGCGGCGGGCTGGGATACTGCATGGAGCACATCAACAACCACGAACACAGAAAAGCGAAATGAAGTTCAATCGGACGCGGATAAGATCTGATGAACGCGGATTAAGGCGGATGGAAGTCCGACGTGCTGTCTTTCTGTGGTCATTGCGAGGAGCATCAGCGACGAAGCAATCTCGTAGCAAACAGCGAAGACCCTGGATCCCCGTTTCCACGGGGATAACGGAGGCCATGTCGATGTCTATCTGGATAGCCCCGCGTTCCCCAAAAAGTTCATCCTTTTGCTGCGATGAAATCTATTTCCACCGCCACATCCTTCGGCAGTCGTGACACTTCCACCGTGGCCCGGGCCGGCGGGTCGGACGCGAAATAGCTTCCGTACACTTCGTTCACTGCGGCAAAGTCCCCGATGCTCTTGAGATAGATCGTCGTCCTGACCACCTTGTGCATCGCAGAGCCCGCGGCCGCAAGGATGGCCTTCCCGTTCTCCATCACCCGCCTCGTCTGCTCCCTGATGTCCGCTGCGACGACCGCGCCGGTTTTCGGGTCGAGCGCGATCTGGCCGGAAACAAAGACGAACCCGTTCGCCTCCACAGCCTGTGAGTAAGGCCCGATGGCCTGCGGTGCATCAGCTGTCTTGATGATCTTCTTGTTCATGGACGTCCTCTGTCATCTGAAGGTCTGTCGTCTGTAGTTCATCCCGCCTTGACTCTCTTTACGTCCATCACCCCGTCCACGCCGGCGATCGCCTTCATGATGCGGTTCAGATGGTCAACGTCCCTGATGTCGATGGTGAAGTTGAGCGTGGCCTGCTTCTCCTTGTCCGTGGTCACTTCGGCGTGGGTGATGTTCGCCTCCGCCGCGCTGATGGAGGACGAGACGTTGGCAAGAAGACCGGGCTTGTCCTGGGTCCGCACGCTGATCTTGACCGAGTGGGCTCCGGCTCGGACATCGCCCCACGACACATCGACCATCCGTTCCTTGTCGAAGGCCATCTCCGACACGTTCGGACAGTCCGTGGTGTGGATCGAAATGCCGCGGCCGCGGGTGATGAACCCTACGACCTTGTCGCCCGGAACGGGATTGCAGCACTTGGAGAGATGGAACAGCATCTCCTCCATGCCGCCGATCTTCATGGCCCCGCCCGCCGATGGGGGTCGCTTTTCCCCTCCAGCCGGTCGCTTCGGCGGACGCTTCGGCAGCGGTTCCACATGCGTCCGGTCGGGAACCAGCTTGTTCGCCACCATGTGGGCGGAAACCTTGCCGTATCCAATGGCGGCCAGAAGATCTTCCACCGTGTTGTGCGACAGCTCCTGGGCCAGGCGCGGAAGCTCCTCGGACTTGAATAGCTTTGCCGGGTTCAGTTCATGCTTCCGCAGGTCCTTTTCGAGCAGTTCCCGGCCGAGCAGGATGCTTCGCCTCCGCTCCTCGGTCTTGAGCCATGCCTTGATGCGGGTCCGTGCCTTCGAGGTCTTGACGAACTTCAGCCAGTCCCGCGACGGCGTATGGCCCGCCTGGGTGATGATCTCGACCCGGTCGCCGTTCCTGAGCACGTGCTTGAGGGGGACGATCTTGCCGTTGATCTTGGCGCCGACGCATTGCTGGCCGATATCGGTATGCACCAAATAGGCGAAGTCCACAGGCGTGGAGCCCTGGGGCAGCTCGCGAACGTCCCCCCTGGGCGTGAACACGTAGACCACGTCCGGGAAGAGGTCGCCTTTGACGGAATCCATGAACTCCTTGGCGTCGGTCAGGTCCCGCTGTGATTCCACGAGCTGGCGGAGCCAGGCAAACTGCTGTTCTTCGCGCTGTGAGACCGCGGTGCGCTCCTTGTAGCGCCAGTGAGCAGCGATGCCTTCCTCGGCGATGCGATGCATCTCCTCCGTTCGGATCTGGAACTCCACGCGTTCGCCCTTGGGGCCCACGACGGTGGTGTGGAGCGACTGGTAGAGGTTCGACTTGGGAACGCCGATGAAGTCCTTGAACCTTCCGGGCACCGGCGTCCAGAGCGAATGGATGAGGCCCAGGATGGCGTAGCAGTTCACCTTGGTGTCGGTGATGATACGGACGGCGATGAGGTCGTAGACGTCCTCGAAGGATATCCCCTGCTTCTGCA
>JBAIYC010000383.1:0-10766 GCA_037916085.1 Nitrospirota bacterium
CCGGGTGCGGGACAGCGTCGACATCGTCGATCTCGTGTCGGGGTACGTCTCGCTCAGAAAGACGGGCAGGAACTGGGTCGGCCTCTGTCCGTTCCACAGCGAGAAGACGCCGTCGTTCAGCGTGAACCCGGACAAGCAAATCTTCCACTGCTTCGGGTGCGGCGCCGGCGGCGACGCCTTCAAGTTCCTGGAGCTCCAGGAGGGGCTGAACTTTCCCGAGGCGGTCAGGAAGCTTGCCGAGCGGTCCGGGATAACGCTTCCGGAGAGCCGGCCCCGCGGCGACAGCAGGAAGGCCGACGATGAACGGAAGACGCTCCTTGCGGCCATGGCCGAGGCCGCGGTCTATTTCCGGCACGAGCTTGAGGGCCCTCCAGGATCGGCGGCGCGGGCCTATCTTGCGAAGCGTGGACTCACCCAGGCGGTCATCGACGAGTTCTCCCTGGGCTATGCGAGGCCCGAGTGGGACGGGCTCCTCAGGCACCTGAGGCAGAAGGGCCATGCGCCTGCGCTGATTGAAAAGGCAGGGCTTATCGTAAAGCGAAGCGAGGGCGAGGGGCACTACGACCGTTTCCGGGCGAGGATCATCTTCCCGATCCGGGATATCAGCGGGAACGTGATCGCCTTCGGCGGCAGGGTGATGGACGATGCTCTGCCCAAGTACCTGAATTCTCCGGAGACGCCGCTCTACAGCAAGAGCAACGTCCTCTACTGCCTGGACCGGGCGAAGGAGCCGGCAAGGAAGCAGGGCTATTTCATCATCGTCGAGGGCTACCTTGACGCGATCGCGTGCCATCAGTACGGAGCGAAGAACGCCGTGGCGACGCTCGGCACGGCGCTCACCGACGGGCATCTCAGGCTCATGCGGCGGTTCGCCCAGAACCTTGTCCTGATTTTCGATCCGGATCCGGCCGGCGTCAAGGCCGCGCTCCGGGGGTTCGACCTCTTGGCGGGAAGCGGAATGAAAGTGAATGTGGTGTCGCTTCCCGACGGCGACGACCCGGACACGTTCCTGAAGAAGCGGGGCTACGAGGCCTTTTCCGCCTGCCTCAAGGGTTCCGTCAAGTTCATGGACTTCATCCTGGGCCAGGTGGTGAAGGACGGGTCCGGCGCTGCCATCGACGAGAAAGTGGACCGGGCGACCCAGATGCTGGCATATATCGCAAAGCTTTCCTCGGGCATTGAGCGCGACCACTATCTGAAGAAGACCGCCGAGGCGCTCGACGTGGACGAAGTTCTCCTCCGGGAGGAGCTGAAACAGACCCGCATACCGCAGGCCGGCCCTCGGGAGCCGTCGTCCGCCGGGATATCAGCGCGGCGGGGACCGCACTCGAAGGCGGAGGAGATGCTGATCCACATCATGCTGCGGAACGAGGAGATCGTGCGGGGACTTGTCGGCAAGATAGGACCGGAAGATTTCACCGACCCGCTCCTGCGGCGTGCGGCGGAGCGGATATTTGCCGTGCTCTCGTCCGGCAAGGGACTGGACCTGCGGACGCTTGCCGTCGAAGGGGACGATGAGCTGAACAGCCTCCTATCCCATTATGCTGTGCTGGACACGGACTACAGCGACCCGCAACGGACCTGCGACGACTGCATCGATCGGCTCCGGCAGCGCGGCTCGGCGAAGAAGATGCGGGTGCTGCTCGCCGACATCCAGGCGGCCGAGAAACGGGGCGATCAGGAGCGGCTGCGGCTGCTCCAGGAACAGCTGCTTCAGATGCGGCGGAGCGAGGCCTGAGCACGAGGCCCAGGGGAAAAATCAGGTTCCAGGTATGCCAAGGCGTGATTTCGCGGAGACGGGGTCGTCTGCGCGTGCAGGATATCGGAACGGATCAGCAGAAAGATAGCTCATCGGCTATCATCCGTGACGGAGGGGAAGGGATCGAACGTATGGCGAAGAAGGAAGCAAAGGCAACAGCAAAGAAAATCAGGACCGTCAGGACAAAGAACGCATCGGCCAAGGCCAAGGATCATGGCTACCTGACCTTCGAAGACGGGGCCGATCCTGTGCCCCCCGAGGAGGTTTCCGCCGACCAGCTCGACAGCATCATCACGCTCTTCGGTGATGAGGACCTGGACAGAGGGATTGCCTCACGGCAGGATGGGAAAGCGCGGCCCGCGTCCGATGAAGATGCGGACGACGGTGCCGAGGCCGAGGAGCTTGCTCTCGACGAGACCGATGAGGAGTCCGATGAAGAAGACTCCGATATGAATATCGGCAAGACCGACGATCCTGTGAGGCTCTATCTCAAGGAAATGGGCACGGTGCCGCTCCTCTCCAAGGAGGGCGAGGTTGCCATCGCGCAGCGTATCGAGGAGAGCAAGCGCGAGGCCGCGCAGATCATCTATGGCCTCCCCTTCGCACTCCGTGACGTCCGCGACCTGGGAGACCGATTGCGGAAGGGCAAGGTCAGCATCCATGAGATCGTCCATTCGGGAGACGATGATCTGGAGGACGTCCAGAGCCAGAACGAAGAAGAGCTCCAGGCGCGGGTCTTGAAGCTGGTGGGCGAGATTGACAGGCTGAGCAGGGAGCTCTCCCTCCTGGAAAAGAGCGGGGCAGGGAGCCGCCTGAGCGATACCAGGAGAAAGAAGCTCCGCGACAAGGCCGAGACGGTGCGCAACGGGCTTCTCGCACGCCTTGATGCACTGAACGTCCATTGCCGGCAGACCGACCGGATCGTGATGAGGGTGCGGGAGATGGTGACGGAGATCAACCATTGCGACCGGGAGACACATTTCTTCGAACGCAAGACGGGCAGGGATCTCCCTGAACTGAAGGAGACGTTCCGGAAGATAAAACGGGGGGACCGCGAGCTGAAGAACGCTGCACGCAGACTCGGCGTGAGGCCCGAAGCGCTCCAGGACATGGAGAAGGCCTATAGGAACGTGTGCAAGCGTATCCGGCAGGTCGAGGACGACTGCGGTGTATCGGCCGAGGACCTCAGGAAAGCCCTGCGTTCCTATGAAAAGGCGGAGGAACGGGCCAAGCTTGCCAAGAGCGAGCTGGTCGAAGCGAATCTGCGGCTTGTCGTATCCATCGCCAAAAAGTACACGAACCGGGGCCTGCAGTTCCTCGATCTCATCCAGGAGGGGAACATCGGTCTCATGAAGGCAGTAGACAAGTTCGAGTGGCGGCGCGGCTACAAGTTCAGCACCTACGCCACCTGGTGGATCCGGCAGGCGATCACGCGTGCCATCGCGGACCAGGCACGTACCATCCGCATCCCGGTGCACATGATCGAGACTATGAACAAGCTGATCCGGACCTCGCGGGCGCTGGTCCAGGACCTGGGGCGCGAACCCACCACCGAGGAAATCGCGTCCACCATGAGCCTCCCTGTCGAGAAGGTGCGCAAGATCATGAAGATCGCCAAGGAGCCGATCTCGCTCGAGACGCCCATCGGCGAGGAAGAGGACAGCCATCTCGGAGATTTCATCGAGGACAAGAAGGTGGCATCGCCGCTGGAGCACGCAATCCGGAACAACCTCTACCACCAGGTCCGGCGCATCCTGAACACGCTCACCGACCGGGAGGAGAAGGTGCTCAGGTGGCGGTTCGGCATCGGCGAGAACACAGACCACACACTGGAAGAAGTGGGCCAGGAGTTCGACGTGACGCGCGAGCGCATTCGCCAGATCGAGGCCAAGGCGCTCCGGAAGCTCCGGCACCCGAGCAGGAGCAAGCTGCTCAAGAGCTTCATCGAATAATAGCGCCGGTTTGCTTGACTTTTCGCGGCTGCTGTGTCAATATGGCGCTCGCCCGTAGGAACGCCGTGGATGCGGAGTCGACCTGACAGCATCTGTGCGGGCCCATAGCTCAGTTGGTAGAGCTACCGGCTCATAACCGGTTGGTCCCAGGTTCGAGCCCTGGTGGGCCCACCATCTTCATTAATGCGGAGTTTTGAGCATGCGGCAGGACAAGAGCAGGGGAAACGTGAAAACAAGCAGGAACGAATGAAGATGCGCCGATAGGCGCATTTTCTTTTTGGAGAGAACGATGAACGAACAGCTGACGGTCCTTATCCGGCTTCAGGAAATCGACGCCAGGATCAGGGCCCTTACGAACGAGCAGCAGAACATCCCCGGGCGGATCGCGGAGCTCGAGGCGCGAAGCGCTGCGAACCAGGAAAACCTCGACACCGCGCGCAAGACACTCGAGGAAGCGCAGAAGGCCAAGCGCGACCGCGACCGCGACCTCGAAGAAGGCGGTAGGAAGGTCGAGAAGCTCAAGGCCAGGACGTCGGAGATCAAGACGAACAAGGAGTATCAGGCGCTGCTCAAGGAGATCGAGACAGCCGGTCAGGAGAATAAGGCCATCGAGGACGACATCCTGAAGCTGATGGAGAAGATCGACGCCGCAGCCGCTGAGATCAATACGGCAGAAACGCGCGCCGCCGAGGAGAGCGACTCGATCCGGAATGACCGCAGACAGCTCGAGGAGAGCATGGTTTCCGCAGAAAAGGCGCTCAAAACGGAGGAACAGGCGCGCACCGAGATGGCCTCGCGCGTCGACCGGCCCCTCCTGGCGCAGTATGAGCGGCTCGTGGGCGTCACGGGCGGCAAGGTCGTCGTGGAGGCGAGGAACGAGTCCTGCTCCGGGTGCTTCATGAGCATCCCTCCCCAGCTCTTCGTGAACGTGAAACGCAATGAGAACGTCAACACGTGCCCTCACTGCCACCGTATCCTCTATTACAAGGATGCGATCACGCCGAAGGTCCCTTGATACCGGAGAATCAAGGCGGCTTCTTTGAACCGCCAATGCTCAAAGGTCGCGAAGAAGTCTCTTGGTCTCTGGATGCGTCTCCCTTGGCGCCCTTTGCGTCTTCGCGGTGAAAAGACCTATTCGTTGGTTGTGTGTTCTTGTTGCGAACCCATGGAACTGACCATCTACAGCGACGGCGCGTCGCGGAACAACCCGGGTGAGGCAGGGGCGGGTGCCCATATCGTGAGGGACGGGAAGACAGTGGAGGGGCTTGCCCGCTACCTCGGAACAACGACGAACAACATCGCCGAGTACACTGCCGCCATCATGGGTCTCGAATACGCCGTGAAGCAGGGTGCCCGACGCGTGAGGCTCTTCGCCGACTCAGAGCTTCTCGTGAAGCAGATCAACGGCCAGTACAAGGTGAAGAACGAAGGGCTCAAGCCGCTGCACGGGAAGGTGAAGGAGCTTATTGCGAAGATTGGCAGCGTGGAGGTACAATACATACCGAGAGAGCAGAACAAAGAAGCGGACGCTCTGGCGAACAGGGCGATCGATGAGAAGATCACCTGAGAACGTCTGTCCCACTCAGAGCGGGTGAGGCGATCGCTCCCCGCAAGGGGGGAGGAAAGTCCGGGCTCCACAGGGCAAGGCGGTCCCGAAAGGGGACAGGGGGCGACCCCATGG
Source organism: Nitrospirota bacterium (assembly GCA_037916085.1). Lineage (GTDB taxonomy): Bacteria > Nitrospirota > UBA9217 > UBA9217 > UBA9217 > JAKAHZ01. The sequence goes on from JBAIYC010000383.1 coordinate 5,393, forward strand.
ACAGTGCCACAGAAAAGAAGACCGCCCGCAAGGGCAAGGGTGAAACGGTGGGGTAAGAGCCCACCAGGTCCCCGGGCGACCGGGGATGCTTGGCAAACCCCGCCTGGAGCAAGGCCACATAGGGAAGCGCTTCCCGCAAGGGAATAAGGACTGCCCGTCCGAGACTTCCGGGTAGGCCGCTCGTGCCGGTGAGCAATCATCGGCCTAGATAAATGATCGCCGCCCCGGGAAACCGGGGAGACAGAACCCGGCTTACGGCCCGCTCTGATCTTTTTCCCTTCCAGCCTCTGCCCATTGTCCGGCAGGGGCTCTGTTATTTCCCGATAGCGACGGTGATGTGCTTCGCACTTAATCTTCTGGATCACCGCGAGCCGAATACCAGCTGACGAGTTCCTGTTGACATCGCCATCCCGCCGCTCTATGATGCTCCATCATGGACAGACTCGTACGCTATTTGAAAGAATCCATCACGAAGATGCGGAACATGGACCGGGCCGACTGGGCACGGGAGCTGCGTGAGCTTGTCTTCCACGCGAAGAAACAGCTCTTCAGCCAGATCCCGGGTGTCAGCGCCCTTGCGGGAATCCTCGTCGGGTCGTGGGTAGCGGGAACCTTTACGAACTCGCCGGTCAAGGGTTTTCTGTCCTCCGTGGGGATCACGAAGGGCGGGACGCACGTGGTCAGCACCGCGACCTACCGGTTCCTTTCCGTGGTCCTGCCGATTCTTGCCACTGTCCTGACGGCCTATGTCGTTCAGAAGGTGATGAAGGCATATCGCGAACAGCAGCTCGAAAGAAACATGGCCAGCGTCGCGCTTATGGGTGAAGAGGTCCGATCCGACCTCGAGTCCAGGATCGCAATCCTCGATAAGGCCAGAGAGGCAGGACTCCTGTCGGAGAGAGAATACAGGACCAAATTGGCAAATCTCTATCAATCCTATTGCAGACATGACCGTTCCGGCATCGAAGACATCATCATCAACAAGCTCGAGGGTTAAGGCCATCGCCAATGTCCGGATGTTCTTCTTCGCAGAAAAGATCGCTTGACGAGCCGTCCAGGCCCCGTCTAACCTCTTCACAGGTCCGTTCCTTTCAGAAAAAGATCCTTGACCATTACGCGCGCCACGGCCGTGACCTCCCCTGGCGGAAGCGCGTGACTCCGTACCGTGTACTCGTCTCCGAGATCATGTTACAGCAGACGCAGGCCGACCGGGTGATCACGAAGTACGGCGAATTCCTTTGCGCGTTCCCGGGCTTTGCCTCCCTTGCGAAGGCGCCGAATGCCAAGCTTCTCAGACTCTGGTCCGGCATGGGTTACAACCGACGGGCACTGTCGCTCAAGAACCTAGCGCGGGTCATCGTGGCCGGACATAAGGGAAGGTTGCCGTCCGATCCTGCTCTCCTGGTCAAGCTGCCCGGCGTCGGCCCCTATACGGCAGGCGCCGTTGCGGCGTTCGCCTTCAACAAGCCGGTCGTCTTCCTGGACACGAACATCCGGCGGGTCTTCATCCACGAGTTCTTCAGGGACAGGCGCGGCGTCCGCGACGAGGAGATCGTGCCGCTGCTCGATCGCTCTCTTCCGCGCCAGGACGCGCGGACATGGTACAATGCGCTCATGGACTACGGAGCCATGCTGAAGCGGGAAGCGGGCAATGCCAACGTGCGGAGCGCCCACTACACCCGTCAGAGCCCCTTCGAGAACTCGAACCGGCAGGTGCGTGGAGCGATCCTGAAGCTGCTGGTGAAGGTGACAGGACTTAGTTCGGTCCAGATCGCGAAGAGGACCGGGATGGACGCCGCACGGATCAGGAACAACCTCGTCCGGCTCGAGGCGGAAGGTTTCATCGTCTCCCGGAACGGGAGGTATCACATCGAATGACCTACAAGCCGCTTGCTCCCGACTATGTTCAGTTCTATCCCACCATGCGCTGCAATCAAACGTGCGATTTCTGCTTCAACCGGGCAATGCCGGCCATGGACGACATGCCGATCTCCTCGATACGCCGCATGATCGACCGGCTCACGGGCGCCGACGTGGGGACCATCGACATCATGGGCGGTGAGCCGACGCTCCACAGCGCCCTCCCGGAGATGATCGCATGCGCCCGCCGAAAGAGCATGGGGGTCAACATCAGCTCGAACGGCAGCGACGCCCACGCCTTGGCCGAGATCATGCGGCGTTTCCCCGGGGTGGCCGTGGGTGTCTCCGTGAACGACCGGCAAGGCCTTGCGGCGCTTGAACGGTTCATTGGAAAGCACCGACCCATCGTCAAAACGGTCTTGAGCAGGACCGTCGACCAGGAGCTGATCGACCGGATCATTGCGCTCAAGCCGCGGGCATACTATCTCCTGTACCGCGACGCGCTTGACCCTGCCGGCCTGGAACAATCTCTGCCGCTTGACCAGTTCCTCGAGACGGTGAGCAGCCGCTACGGCGACCGCGCAGGAGTGGTCTTCTGTTCCGGCTTCCTGCCCGACCTCGCTCGGTATCCGCAGCTCCGGACGACACGCTGTCCTGCGGGAACAACCAAGCTCGGCATCATGCCCGACGGGTCGGTCTATCCGTGCAATCTCTTCTTCGGCGTCGAGGACTACCGCCTCGGCAACATCCTCGCGGACCCCTTCGAGACCATCTGGAAGCACAAGGCGCTCGCCTTCTTCCGCACCTTCGCGGGAAACCGCTGCACCCGCTCCTCCTGCGGCCTCCATGCCAGGTGCCACGGCGGCTGCCCGGCCCACAGCCTCCTCCATCACGGAAAGACCGCAGGACCGGAGCCCCGATGCACGCGCGTTTGAGGTGCGCTTCGTAGAACTGCTTCTCTCGGATCGTTTGCCTACCGGACGCAACAATCATGCAATCCATGGATCCCTCGTGAGGGAAAGGCGGGAGAAGGGGCGCGTGCCTGTGCCTGCAAGGGTTCTCTTTTGAGTTCCCTTCTTCCCTTCTCCTGGTAAAACGTTCGCAGGAATGTCAGGGAAGCGCGGGACGGAGAGAAGATAAGCCGGAGAGGTTATCCGTTCTTCCCGAGATGGCGGCTGAGCGCGAGGAGGGCAGTGCCGTCGAGCAGGACGAAGAGGTTGAGGACTGCGCTCGCGGCGTGGAGCCTGCGGAACGCATTCCGCGCCGGTGAGTCGGCCGCTGCGCGTTCGAAGGTGGCGACCTGCTGTTTGAGGCGCACCGCGTCGGGATGGAGCTTGAAGGTCACGTAGGAGTTTGCCAGGACCGCCGCGACCAGGAGCGCGAGGCAGGTCCGGGTGACGGCGGCCGACGCATCGCTCCGCAGGAACAGGAAGAAGAGGAGCGCCAGTCCCGAGAGCACGAGAAGGTAGGGGAAATAGCCGGGGAAGAGCTTGCCCACGATCTCTCCCGCCATGTCGCGGCTGTAGGAACGGAAGATGGCGGGCGTGACGACGAAGGTGAAGATCGCCATCCCGCCGACCCAGAGGGAAAGGATCAGCAGATAGGCATATGCAAGAACAGGCCTCATGATCGATCCTCTCTTCCTCACGCTCCCGCCCTGTCGCGGAAGGTCATGGTCAGCTCGTAGACACCGGAATCAAGCCGCTTTTCAACGATGAACCCCATGCTCTCGAAGAGATGCAGCATGGCGCGGTTCTCCTGCAGCACCGCGGCAGTGAAGCCCAACAGTCCCTGCCGCTTTGCCAGCAAGGTGAGGTACGTAAGCAGCTCGGCGCCGATGCCCTTTCCCTGGTAGATGTCGAGCACCACGAAGGCGACCTCGGCGGTATGGGACGCCTCGTCGATCAGGAACTGTCCCATCCCGACCGCCACTTCCTTTTCTCCCTCTTCCACGGTGGCCAGGATCGCCATCTCCCTGCGGTAGTCGATGGCCGTGAACTTCTGAAGCCGCTCATGGGGCATATCGGTCCGGGAGGAGATGAACCGCTGGTACATGCTGTCCTTCGTCAGGTGGTAGAAGAGGTCCTTCAGCAGGTGCTCGTCGTTCATGCGGACCGGCCGCAGGAACACCCGGAAGCCGCCCTTCGTGACGCGGTGCGCCTCCAGATGCTCGGGGTATTCGCCGCCCTCGCCGGTGGTGTAGAGCTGGTCGTGGTAGATAAGGTTCCGGCGCTTCGCATCCTCGATGAGGCCCGGCCGGAACGCGGGGTGGGCGATCGCGATCAGGTCCATGGCGCGCTCGCGGATGTTCTTGCCGTGCAGGTAGGCGATGCCGTACTCGGTCACAACGTAGTGAATGTCGCCGCGGCCGAGCGTGACGCCCGCTCCTTCCTTCACGAAGGGCACGATGCGCGAGACAGTCCCTCCCTCGGCCGTCGCTTGCATCGCCAGGATGGTCTTGCCGCCGGGCGAGAGGATGGCGCCGCGCATGAAGTCCGCCTGGCCGCCGATGCCGCTGTAGAACACCTCGCCGATGGACTCGGCCGTGGCCTGGCCGGTGAGGTCGATCTCGAGAGCACTGTTGATGGCCGTCATGTTGCGCTGGCGCGCCAGCACCGTGGGGTTGTTGGTGTAGTTCACCTGCCGGAACTCGATGGCGGGGTTGTCGTGGAGGTAGCGGTAGGTCTCGCGCTTGCCCATGCAGAAGGCCGCCACGGTCTTGCCGCGGTTCAGGTCCTTCCGCGAGTTGTCGATCACCCCGGCTTGCATCAGGTCCACGATGCCGTCGGTCAGGAGCTCGGTATGCACGCCGAGATGTTTCCTGTCGCGGAGGTGCGACAGGATGGCGTTGGGGATGCTTCCATAGCCCACCTGAATCGTGTCGCCATCCTGCACGATGCGGGCCACGTACCTGCCGATGCGTTCGGCGATCTCATCGGACACGACGGCGGAGAACTCCAGGAGCGGCTCGTCGCAGGGCAGCACGAACTGCACGTCCCGGATGTTCAGGAACGTGTCGCCGTGGATGCGCGGCATCTCGGCGTTCACCTGGGCGATGACAATCGACGCGCTCTCGACAGCGGCCTTCACGATGTCGACGCTGATGCCCAGGCTCATGAACCCGTGCTCGTCGGGGAGCGACGTCTGGATGAGCGCCACGTCCACGGGAACGAACTTGCGGCTGAACAGGGCGGGAACCTGGGACAGGAACACGGGCGTGTAGTCTGCAAGCCCGCGGTTCACGGCCGTTCGGGTGTTGTTGCCGATGAAGAAGGAGTTATACCGGAAGTTGTCCTTGAACTTGACGTCCCCGTAGGGCGCCACGCCCAGAGCCCAGACCTGCAGGAGCTCGGTGTCGACGAATGCCTTGGGATTGGACCGGACGCGCTCGATGAGGGAGCGCACCAGGCACTGCGGCTCCCCGCAGCCGGTGCCGATGAAGATGTGGCTGCCGGGATGGATGCTGCCGAAGATGGCGGCTTCGGACGCGAACTTGTCCGCGTAGCGCCGCCGC
>JBAIYC010000384.1:0-2021 GCA_037916085.1 Nitrospirota bacterium
AGAAAGTAGAGATGGAGGATATGGCTCTGAAGCGTCTCCATGTGCTTGAGCAGCAGGCGCAGCTTCCGTGTTTGCTCGGCGGGAACGATGCCGAAGGCGTTCTCCACGGCCCTGATGCTGGCGAGGGTGTGGCCGATGGAACAGATGCCGCAGATCCTGCCGCAGATCCAAGGCGCGTTCTCCCACTTCTTCCCGACCAGCATGGCCTCGAAGAACCGCGGGGTCTCAACGACCTGCCACGCCGCTTCCTCGACCTTGCCGTCCCTGATCGAGATCCTGATGTTCCCGTGACCCTCCACGCGGGTAAGGTGTTTGATGTCGATGGATTGAGTTAATTTCATGAAGACCTCGTATGAAGGAATGAAGACCCGGTTTCTCGCAAAGCTCGCCACACACACCAAGGTTTGAATCACAAATACAGATCCGAATTGATCTGCATTCTTTGCGACCTTTGCGGGCTTCGCGAGAAATAGATCCTATTTTTTCGCCGTCATGTCTTTCCGCAGTCTTGCAGCCTCTGCCGCGAACCCCCCGAAGCACTCCAGCCGGTCCAGCATCGCCTCGTCGGAGAAGCCGTTCCTTTTCAGGATTCTCTGCATCTCGGCGATGTTGGCATCCACCGCGGGGCCGCGGCAGCCCCAGCAGCCGAAGCGGCTGCCCGGGCACCAGGCGTCGCACCCTCCGCGGGTGATCGGCCCCAGACAGGGCTCGCCGACGTCGAAGAGGCAGATGTTGCCGTTCGCCTTGCACTCGTGGCAGACCGGATATTTGGGATGGACAACGGTCTTACCGAGCACCAGGTTCGTCACGATCTTCTCCACCTCTTCCTTTCTGACCGGGCAGCCGTAGATCTCCAGGTCAACCGTGACGTGGTCCGCGAGCGGTCTCGCGGCATCGTTCGTTTCGATCGGATGCTCTCCATACACCTCACGTTTCACCCACGAGGGGTCGCTGAACCGGTTCCGGAGCTGGTTCACCCCGCCGAAACAGGCGCAGGAACCGAAGGCAACAAGCACCTTTGCGCGTTCGCGTGCCTTCCTGAGGCGGTCAACCTCGTCGCTGCGGGTGACGCATCCTTCGACGAAGGCGACATCGTAGTCATCATGCTTCTCCGTCATGGCCTCGCGGAAAGCGCGCACATCCACGAGCGACAGGAAATCGAGCAGCGTAGCCTCGTTGTTCACCAGCTGGAGCTGGCAGCCTTCGCAGGAGGAGAGCTCGAAGAAGGCAACCTTGGGCCTCGCGATGGGGATCCCGAGATAGGTCCGGTGCATGGATTGCGACTCCATCAGATGGCCTCTTTCAGGTTCATAACGGTCCAGAAATCGAATACCGGCCCCTTGAGGCAGGTGTAGGTGGAGCCCACGTTGCAGCGGCAGCACTTGCCCATGCCACAGTGCATGCGCCGCTCCAGGGAGACGAACATCCTGTGCATGGGAAGGCCCTTCTTCGAGAGCAGGTCGCAGACGAATTTGAACATGACCGGCGGGCCGCAGACGACCGCGTGCGTCCTCTCGAGGAACAGCGGGTCGCGGCCATCGATGATCTCCTCGACGACCTTGGTGATGAGCCCGACGTCGCCCGTCCAGGACGGGTCGGGCCGCTCGACGATGACGTGGAGGCCCAGATCGTCCTTCTTCCACATCTCGTACTGGTACTTGAAGAGGAGCTGCGACGGTTCTTTTGTTCCGTAGATGATATCCACCTGGCCGAACTGGCTCCGGTGCTCCTGGACATAGGCAATCGGCGACCGGAGCGGCGCGAGGCCCAGCCCGCCGGCGATGAGCAGCACATTCCCGCCGTGCATGCGCGCCATGGGGAAGCTGGTGCCGAACGGGCCGCGCAGCCCGACGCGCGTGCCCCGCCCGGCGCGTGCCAGGACGCCGGTCAAGTTACCCACGGTGCGGATGCAGAGCTCGATATCCTCGTGGTTGCTGGGCGACGACGAGATGCCGAAAGGGCCCTCGCCGACGCCCGGCAGCTCGAGCATGATGAACTGGCCGGGACGGAAGGAGAAGTGC
>JBAIYC010000385.1:0-1942 GCA_037916085.1 Nitrospirota bacterium
GAGCTCGGGCACGGCGCGGGAGAAGAAGATGAACCGCTCGGCATTGTCCGGGTGGTCGCCCCGGAGCGTCCGGTAGAGCTCGGGCCGGTCGTAGTAGATGTCCTTGTTGACGAAGTAGGCGGTGACCTTGGGACCCAAGGGTGCCGTGAAGATATCGCACCGTTCCTTCCAGGCAGCAAGGGGAACGTAAAAGGACGCCACCTGCTTGAGACCGAACCGTTCCCGGTCGACCTGCCGGTAGCGCGGAAGGATGACGTTCACATCGTGGCCCAGCGCGGCCAGTGCCCGGGGGAGGCTCCCCGCGACGTCGGCGAGGCCGCCGGTCTTGGCGAAGGGGGCAACCTCGGAGGCCGCGAAGAGGATCTTCATGATAGGGTTCTCCTAAGGGGTGTGCGCCGCGAACGGGCCATCCCGGCCCCTCAGGCCTTCATTTCCCGGAGGAACCTGGCCGACTCTTCGGGGGGTGTCGGGTTGATATAGAAGCCGGAACCCCACTCGAACCCCGCCACATTCGTGAGCTTCGGCATGATCTCCAGATGCCAATGATAGTAGTCGTTGATCTCTTCCTTGAAGGGAGAAGTGTGAATGACGAAGTTGTAGGGCGGGAAGGAGAGCGCCCGGTCGATGCGCCGGAGCATGTCCTGGAGGAGAGCCGCCAGGTCCTTGAAGTCGTCGCGAGTGGAGCAGGCGTAGCAGGAGATGTGACGCTTTGGCAGGAGCCAGGTCTCGAAGGGGAACCGCGGCGCGAAAGGCGCCACGGCGACAAACCCCGCTGTCTCTCCCACCAGGCGGGCGCGCTGCTGCATCTCCTGGCGAACGATATCGCAGTAGATGCAGCGCTCCTTCAGATCATAGTGCCGACGGCAGCCGTCGAGCTCCTCCGCCACCGAGATGGGAACGATGGGCAGCGCAATGAGCTGGGAATGGCTGTGTTCCAGCGTGGCGCCTGCAGGCAGTCCTTCGTTCTTGAAGATAAGGGTGTACTGGAACCGCCGGTCCTTCTTGAGGTCCTCGATGCGCTCGCGAAAGGCCCAGAGAAGGTCCTCGACGGCGCGCGCAGGCATGGTGGCAAGCGTGGCGTTGTGGTCCGGATTCTCAATGAAGACCTCGTGGGCGCCGATACCGTTCATCTTGTCAAAGAGGCCTTCTCCCTGCTTGTTCAGGTCGCCCTCGATCTGGAGGGCCGGGAACTTGTTCGGCACGACGCGGAGGCGCCAGCCCGGACCGTTGGGCGTTGTTGCGCCGGGATCGCGGTACGCCAGGATCTCGTTGGGCGTGGTACGCTCGTTGCCGGCGCAGAACGGGCAGAACCCGCCGCGTTTCTTCGTACGCTGGTCCTGGAAGTCCGTGGGACGCTTCCCGTGGTTCGACGAGATGATGACCCACCGGCCGGTGATGGGGTCTTTCCGAAGTTCGGGCATGCAGGCTCCTCTCACAGCGCGACTGACAAGGATTGAACGAACCTATTATATCCCCGCGCTCCGGGCTTGTCAAAGCATGATGCAACTCTGGGGAGGCGGCATCCGGTTTGTCTTTGGGAGCGATTTGGGATAAGATAGCGGTGATCCAAGTGCGAACGGCGGTCGAGCATCATGAGGACACCATGCGGTCACGGAAGGTAGAAAAGCTCGGAACCACTATCGAGAAGGTCCTGTCCCGGCGGGGGCTTGCATCGAAGCTGAAGGAGTATCGCGTCTTCGGGCAGTGGGAGCGTGCCGTGGGCTCAGTGATCGCCCGCCATGCCCAGCCTTCGGCCGTCCGGGGGAAGAAGCTGACGGTGACCGTTGACAGCTCTGCCTGGATGCAGCAGCTTTCGCTTCTTCGGCCGGAGATCATGAACAAGGTGAACGCCTGCCTGCGCGAAGAGGCGGTGGACGCGATCACGCTCCGGATCGGCGAACTCGATCTGCCCGCTCCATCCAGCCATGAGCCGGGGCCGCCG
>JBAIYC010000386.1:0-19679 GCA_037916085.1 Nitrospirota bacterium
TCAACGACGCATAGATAGTACGCTGCAAACAAGATGCTCCGGTAGATAGTTTGAGGATGCCGCGGATGAACCGAAACGATTCATACATGCCGCCCGCCGCCTGAAGCGCTGGACGGTGAGCGACCACCTTGTTCTGTCTGGAAGGCCGGAGGCACTGCATGCTTCCGGCCGCTGTTTTTTTGCGAAGCGGAGCAGTAGTATAGACGAAGGGGAACGATGGAACGAAACAATTTCATAGCGCCGTTCGAGCGGCTTGTGGAAAGGAAGTTCATGACCCGGGCCCGGCTGGAGGAACTCGGCCGGACAGCGGCGGCGTCGAAGGCCCCGCTGGAAGAGCTGCTGTTTGCCGAGGGGGTGCCGAAGCATGAGATCCTGTTCTGTCTGGCTGCACACTACAGCCTTCCCTTCGTGGAATTCGACGAGTCCGTCATCGCATCGTACTTTCTCACGTTCCGCCTGGACATGGAGCATTTGAAGCAGCGGCTGTGGTTCCCCCTCGCTGTCCGGGGGCGGCTGGCCGAGGTCATCGCCTTCCGGCCTGATGATCGGCGCGTGGCAGAGGACATTCGGAAGACCCTGGGCGTGGACGAGATAAGCTTCCGGATAGCGCTTCCCGGGGATATCATCCGCATCATCGAGCATAATTTCGACGTGAACCCGCGCTTCTTCGGCTGCGCGGGCAGGACGCCGCTCGCGCGCGTGCGGACGCTCCTTGCCTACCGGCGTTCGACCTATGCGCATTACCGGACGCTCTATGCAAAGGGGCGGACCGGCCTTGCTTTCATCCGTACGGGCGTCTCGTTCATCGTGATCGCATTGCTGTTCCTGCGGGTACTGGGCGCGGGCTGGTACGCGCTGCTCGAAGCACCGCTCCTCGCGGCGGGTCTGTTCATGGCCGCCGACGGGATACGATGGTATCTTCCGAGCAGGACCATTGCGCGGAAACCGGTCGATGCAACCCGAACGGAGCCTACGTGGGGGACCTGCGTCCTTGATGCGGAGCTCGCGGACGGCCCTCCGAGGTTCAGCAGGACGGAAGAGGTACCGGGATCAGAGGAGCTCCGGGGAGGATGGGAGAACCTTTCTCCTGTCATGCGGCGGCGGTTCCTGGCAAGCGACCGGACCGACATGGCCGAGGACCGGACCTCGCTTGCCGGCCACCGGACCAAGCTTGCCCGGGCGCGGACCGGACTGGCATTCAGCCGGACCGGCATCGCCTTCACAGGACTCGGCATCGGGCTGCTGCGCCAGTTCCCGGCCAGTGCCTGGACGTTCCTTGACGTGTCGCTCATCGTTATCGGAGTGCTGATGTCCGCCGAGGGTTTCCTCTGGTATTTCGGCGGACGGAGGGCCGGCGTGGAGGGCTTACGGTCGGTGATGGAAGCCATCGAACAGAAAAGCATCTGGGACCTCGTATTCCCGCTCCGTCATAATCGTTCACGAACGGGGAAGGGGAGGCCGACTCCTCCGGTCACTGCGGCGCAACTGTCCGGCGTCTGGGCCACCTCGGGGCTTGCACTGGAACGGACGGTGCTTGCCGACCGGCGGGGCGTCATGGCCAGGCTGCGCACGGCCATGGCCGTCAGCCGGACAGGCATGGCCTTCATCAGGACCGGCATGAGCATTACCTCTGTTGGAGCGGGACTGATGGCGTACTTCGGCATAGCCTCGCCCGGCTGGACGATCTTCAACGCTGTACTGATTGTCGGCGGGCTCGCGCTGATCGTGGACGGATTCCGCTGGATGCTGCCCGCCGAGCGCATGCGGAAAGAATATCCATATTGTTTCGGGGACATGGAGATAGCTATCCCCGACTACGGAAGACCAAATGCTGAATGGGGAACGGTTTTTTTTACGCACAATGAACAATGAACTGATGAACGGTGATCTTGCCGGCACCGTGGCCGGGGCCGGCGCGGAATTCTCCCTTCTGGTCGAACGCGGACTCCTGGATCAGGCCGCTCTGGAAGAAGCCGCGGACAGGGCCCAGGCGAGGGGGATCGAGCTCGAAAAGGTCCTTCTGCAGGAGTGCCATGTAGCCAAGCAGGACCTCCTCGATGCCCTCGCGCATTACCATCGCTGTGATTCGATCGAGTACGACGAGCGTTTGCCGATCCCGCCGGAACTTCTCGCCGGCCTGACGCAGGACTCGCTGTCAACGTACCGGTGGATGCCGGTCATGAAGGACAGATCCGGAACGGTCGTCATAGCGGCAAGGCATCCGCAGAACCCTTCGATGCGCAGGGATGTAGAGACGCACATCAGCGCGGAGCGGTACGAATACAGGGTTTCGCTCGATTCGGACATCGAATGGTTCATCCAGGACTTCCTGCACGCGAGGACAGGACTTTTGATCGGAACGGAGCGGACCGGGCTGGCCTCCTGGCGGAACACGATGGCACACTGGCGGACGCGGATGGCCTGCTACCGCACGGACCTCGCCAAGGCAAGAACAGGCCTTGCCTACCTGCGGTGGGGCCTCGGCACGATCGCGCTCTCGAACGCCCTGCTGCAATCGAAGAATGCGAGCACGAACCCCTATCTCTACTTTTCCGTGCTCTCGATCGGCATTGTCATCGCCCTGTACGGTCTTCCGGGCTACTTGAACGTACGGCGGTCCCGCATGACGCCGCCGGGGAATCAGACGCTTGCGGAGGTGACCGCAGCAACGATCCAGTTCCTCGAGAAGTACCATTTCCCGGAGGACACGTCGGTTGAGCGGCGGACGCAGGGGACCATGCTTGCCCGGATGGGCGACCTGCTCGCGGACTACAGCACCTATCTGCCTCCCAGCCCGTCGAGCAAGACGCGCACCATGTTCGCCCGGGAGCGCAATGTGCTGGCAGCGCAGCGGACCATCGCTGCATGCTATCGCACCGTCTACGCCCGGGCCCGGACCGGGCTCGCGTTCATCCGGACGGGCATGTCCTTCCTCAGCATCGGTGTCGGCATCTTGAGCTATTTCGGGTTCGGACTGCTCACGTCCTTCAACCTCTGGCTTATAGCAGCCGGCGTCCTGCTGCTTGCGGACGGCATCAGCTGGTACTGGCCCGTACGGAAGGAACAGGCGGAGACACCGCGGGGGATCGCCTATCCCGAGTGACGAAGGCGCCCCGATGAGGCGTAACGGGGCCCGCGCCTCGCAGTTGAGAGACAGAAATGCATATCCTTCACATTCATGCACTTATCCACCATGCCAGGCTGATGCTCGGCAGTCTGCGGTTCCTCGTCACGCTGCTGTTCATGCTGTTCGGCCTGCTCGGGCTTGACGGCGCAGGTCCGGCTCCCGATGTGTTCGATGCACAGGAGAGCAGCTGCATAACCATCGGACGTTCCTCTCAGGAGAGCACGTCGGGCATCCGGGGGGAATCCGCCCGCGTTGCGGACCCGGGATACGACGGAACGGACGGGACGGATCCTGCCTCCGCGGCTGCGCTGCCTGCAAGTTCTCACCAAGGCGTTTATGACCGGCTCAGACCGGGGATCGTGATGATCCCGCGGATTAACCGGACCCCGAAACCGAAAAGCGTATATCGGCTGTATGCCAGGGCGCCCGGCGAAAGACGTCTCCTGTTGTGCCCGGATGCACGGACGGTGTCATCCAGGGATTCATAATCTGAAAGGAGATGTCATCATCATGAAGAAGTATCTGCAGTTTCCTCATCCGTTCTTTTCAGCGAGGCCGACGTGGAAATGGTTCATCCTGCTCAACGTTCTGATCGGAGCGACCATGTCCGCACTCGATGTGAGCATCGTGAACGTGGCAATGCCGACGCTGAAGACGGAGTTCAACACGACCATGGCTGCCATCGAGTGGGTGGCCATGGCCTATATGCTTACGCTCACGATCTTCCTCCCCTTCTTCGGAAGACTTGCCGACCTGCTGGGCAGGTCCCGGCTGTACAACATCGGGTTCGTCGTGTTTACGATCGGATCGCTCTTCTGCGGAATGGCCCCCTCTGCTTCTGCGCTCATCGCAGCGAGGGTGCTGCAGGCGGTCGGCGCCGGCCTCCTGCAGGCGAACTCCGTGGCGCTGATCACGCAGGCCTTCCCTTACGAGGAGCGGGGCAAGGCGATCGGCATTCAGGGCGCGGTCCAGGCCATCGCCATGGCTGTGGGCCCCTTTGTGGGCGGCATCCTGATCTCAACGATCGGCTGGCGTTCCGTCTTCTACATCAATATCCCGATCGGCATCCTCGGCACGATAGCAGCGCTCTATGTCCTTCCTCCGAACGAGAAGCCGGAAAAGAAGGAATCGATCGATTATCTCGGTACGATATTCTTTGCGTCCGGTCTGGCGTTCCTGGTGCTGGTCTTCAACGAGGGCGTGAAACTGGGGTGGGGATCGAACACGATCATCGTCTATTTCCTGCACGCCTGCATCCTGCTCGCGCTCTTTGTCATGACCGAGCTTCGCGTCAAGCATCCGCTCATCGACCTGAAGCTGTTCAAAGACAGTACGTTCCTCATCGGTAACCTGACAGGCATGGTGTCCTATTATGTTCTGTTCGCCATCCTGTTCCTCATGCCGTTCTATTTCGAACGGGTGCTCGGCCTGAGCCCGGTCCTGACCGGGACCCTGCTGACGCCCGTTCCGCTGGCCATGGCCATGGTCGCTCCGTTCTCCGGCCACCTTTCGGACAAGTACGGTTCGCGGATCATGACCACGAGCGGGATGCTGCTGTCGGCGATCGCCTGTTTTGTCCTGCTCTTTTCCGGTCTGCATTCCCATGTCGCGGTGCTGGTCGGGGCACTGGTCGTGCTTGGCGTCGGGATGGGGATGTTCACTCCCCCGAACAACAGCGCGATCATGGGCGCCGCTCCGAGGGACAAGCTTGGCCTCGCCGGCGGGGTGCTGAACATGATGCGCTCCCTGGGCCTCATCTTCGGCGTCGACATCTCCGGCGTGATCTTCACTACGCTGGAGCATGACTACCTCGCAAAACGGGGATACGAGAATGTTCAGCATGTCTTTCGCGACACGGCGATCCCGCTTGCAACGAAGGATCAAGCCTTCATGCGCGGTTTTATCGTAGTCATCGGCGTACTGATGGTGCTGAACGTCGTGGCGGCCTTCCTGTCCTCGACCCGAAAGGGCAAGAAACGGGGCGACGCTGCCGCGGCCGAAGCAGCCAGGGAGTTCGAAGCAATCTAGCTCGTGCAGCGAGCCTGCCCCGGCACGTACTGCCGGGGCAGGCGTCTTTCGAGGGGAAGGTCCGTTGATCTGCTCGTCCATAAGCATAACCGCAGCGGGCATCGGCCAGCGGTCGGAAGCCGCCGACGTCGTGATGGTCCCCCGGGAAGATATCCGGGCGGTCAGTCTGTCCCACAAGACCCGCTCGCGCCATCCCTTTCTCCGCTTCCTGGCCGGCTTTGTCCTGGTCGTCACCGGACTCATATTCCTCATTGCAGCGTTCCTGCTGGCGGAGGGCGGGGTCGTTGAGATTCACCTGAACATCTTTTCCTTCAGCGTCCCCGTCATCCCGATCCTGCTCTGGTCCCTGGTCGGCGCTGGTCTCTGGCTGATCCTGGGTGTTTTTCGCGGCTGCTATACGATCATGATCACGACGGACGCGGGGACCCGTACCCTCTCGTTCCCGGAATCTGCGAAAATCGCCGAGATCCTGCGGTTCATCGGAAGGGCGAACCGGGAACTGGGATATTCCATCGATACATCACTGACGCAAACCATGTATATCAGGCCGGCCCCGGACGACCGCGACGCCCCGACGCAGTAACCTGGTGTAGGGCATCTCCCCCTCTGAACTCTCAGGGCGAATAGAGTATAATAAAGAAGCATGAAGATCGAGAACAAGCTCATCCTGTCGAACATCCTGAACGGCGCGTTCATTATCCTTGTCGGATTCTTCGCCTTCGAGAACCTAAACCTGGTCCTCACGAAACTGCGGTTCGTGGAGATCGCCGATGACCTGAACGCGTCCTTCCTCGAGATGCGGATCCAGGACAAGAACTATTTCCTCTACCGGGACCGGAAGGCGCTGCCGGCCATCCAGGAGCAGATCGGCGACGCCACGGACACGATCACCGCCGTGCGCGACGATATCATCCGGGCCATCGGAGAGACCGACCTCAGGAACCTGGAGGAGCATCTGAAGGCCTATGCGGTCGCCGTCCAGGAAGCGCGATGGGGGAGCCCGGACGACAAGGAGCTGGAGGCGAATCTCCGGTCCGAAGGAAAGAAACTGCGGGAATTCTCGGCCTCCATCACCCGTCTCGAGCGCAATCGCGCGAACGACATCATCCAGAGCGCGAAGCGCATCCTCATCTTCTCGTTCTGGGCAATCCTCGCGTCGGCTCTCCTGATCAGCCACTTCATCTCGCAGAAGATCGTGCGGTCGCTGCGCCAGATCGAGACCATGACCCGGTCGATCTCGGAGGGGAACTTCGCGCAGGTGGCGACCGTACGGCCCCGGGACGAACTGGGCTCCGTGATCGACGCGGTGAACCACATGTCCGAGGAGCTCGCTCACCGCGAGGAGCAGATCCTGCAGTCCAAGAAGCTTGCCTCGCTCGGCATCCTGACGGCCGGCGTGGCTCACGAGATCACGAACCCGCTCAACAATATCTCCATGATCGCCCAGACCTACGATGAGCTGTATCTGCACCTGAGCGAGGAGGAGCGGGTCAGCATGATGCGGAAGGTCGACGCGGAAACGGAACGGATCCGCGAAATCGTGAAGAACCTGCTGGACTTCTCGAAGCCCAAGGACGCGAACCCGAAGGAGGCAGATATCAACGCGGTGATCCAGAAGACCCTCACGCTGGTCCAGAACATGGTCGACGTGCAGAACATCGAAACGACGGTCAGGCTCGACGAGGGACTGCCACGCGTTTTCGTCGACGCACACCAGATCCAGCAGGTCCTTGTTAACCTCGTGACGAACGCTGTCCAGGCAATGAACGCCGGAGGGCGGCTCGTGATCGCATCGCGGCTCGGGAAGAGCGGCGCTTCGGTGGAGATCACCGTGAAGGATACGGGCAAGGGGATCGCGCCGGAGTTCCTTCCCCACATCTTCGACCCCTTTTTCAGCACCAAAGGCGAAGGCGGGACGGGGCTCGGGCTGTCGGTGAGCTACGGCATCATCAAGAACCACAAGGGAGAGATCCGGGTGGAGAGCAAGGTGGGGGTCGGCACGACCTTCACCGTCGAACTGCCCGTCCATCATCAACAGAAGGAGCCAAGCAATGGATAAGAAGCGGATCATGGTTATCGACGATGAGAAGATCGTGGGCGACATGGCAAAGATGTCCCTCGAGCAGGAAGGGTACGAGGTCGAGACCTTCCTGAGCGCCGAGCCGGCACTGGCACGGCTCAAGGAACGGACCTTCGACGTTGTGGTCACGGACTACAAGATGAAGGGCATCGACGGCATGGAGGTGCTCCGGACGGTGAAGCGGGAATACCCGGCGACCACGGTGATCATGATCACTGCCTTCGCAAATCTTGACGCCGCCATCGAGGCGCTCCGGGGCGACGTGCACGACTTCTTCCCGAAGCCCGTGAAGATTAAGGAGCTGAAGGCGTCCATCAAGCGGGCGCTGGAGAAGGCGGTGTAGAAGAGCATTCAACCTTCATCTGCGCTGCATGACCGGGGATGTGTCTGATTTGAATATGAAGAACGGTATCATCACAAAACTGCGTTCCCTCGTCCGCCGGACCCGGCAGCCGCGGAACCGCGAGGAGTTCGGGCAGCTCTTCCGCAGCTTCCGGGAGCTCATGGACAGCAATACGCGTGCCCTGGAGATTATCACCGAAATGGGCGAGATCCTGGGCGGGGACTATCTCTTTGACATCCAGTATGTTCGGCGGACGCTCGACGAACTGGATGCCCGGGTAGCGAGCTCGCTTCGGCATTTTGACGAGCTGAGCGGGGAAGAGCATCGGGAGCTGAACGAGATCTACCGCGGGATCAACGGAGCGGTGCGGCAGGTCCTGGACGGCGCGGCGCCGGAGACGGGCGAACTCGTCCTGCCGCTCGGAAAGATCGACGGCAGTATGGCGGCGTCGGTCGGCGGGAAGATGGCGAACCTCGGCGAGGCGAAGCGCTCGCTTCCGCTCCTGGTCCCCGACGGCTTTGTCGTCACGACCCGCGGCTTCGACGCCTATGTGCGCCACAACCGGGTGTTCGAAAAGGCCGGACTGCGGAAGGACTGGCGGTCGGCCTCCCCGTCGTGGTACGACGGGCTTGCCGAAATGATGCTGCACGGCGAACTGCCCGCAGAACTGCATCAGGCCCTTGCGCGCGCTCTCGGGAAGCTCCGTTCCCGCTGCGGAAACGGCTGCATGCTCGCGGTGCGGAGCAGCGCCGGCGACGAGGACGGGGTGCATTCCTTTGCAGGCCAATTCGCTACGGTGCTCGGCGTGCCGCCCGACACGGATGCTTTGGAGAAGGCATACCGGAAGGTGACCGCCAGCCTCTTTTCCGGCCCGGCGGCTGCATATCAGGAACGGTTCGGCTACGATCCCCGTGCCATGAAGATGGCGGTGGGATTCGTCGTGATGGTCGATGCGGTCGCAAGCGGCGTGCTGTTTACTGCTGACCCTGCAGGCGGGCGCGATGTCATGGTCATCAGCTCCGCCTGGGGCCTCGGCACGTCGGTGGTCGACGGCAAGGTGGATGCGGACCAGTTCGTTGCGGGGCGGGACGGAGCCGTCGTAGAAGAGCGGATCGGCTCCAAGGCGGCGATGTCCGCCCAACGGCCGGGCGGCGGCGTCCGGGAAACGGAGACGCCCGGAGAACTGCGGGTCGAGCCGAGCATCTCACGGACGCAGATCAACGAGCTCGTGCGCGCAGGAGGGCTGCTGGAGAAGCATTTCCGCGGGCCCCAGGACGTGGAATGGGCGTTCGATGCCGAGGGGAGACTGTTCATCCTGCAGTCGCGCCCGCTCAGGGTCGCTGCCGGCGCGGGCGCGGCTTCCATCCGCACGGATGATTCCTCCAGTCCCTTTTCCTTCAGGAGCGCCGGGATCGTCGTGCAGCGCGGCGTCGCAGCTGGGGTTGTCCATGTGATCAAGACCGACCGGGACCTCGAGACGGTGCCGCGGGGAGCGGTGCTTGCGGTGAAACACGATTCTCCGAGCCTCGTCCGCGTCATGCCGAGGATCGCGGCGATCATCACCGATACGGGGTCGCTCACGAGCCACATGGCCTCGCTGGCGAGGGAGTTCCGGGTGCCCACACTGGTGAACACCGGAAATGCGACGAAGCTGCTGCCGGCGGGTCGGGAAGTGACTGTGCTCCTGGGAGAAGAGGTAGCCGTGCTGATGGGCAGGGACGCCTCGGCGCTGGCGTCCGGGCAGGAACAGGCGGCGCAGATGGACGACCTCTACGAGTTCCGGCGCAAGCGCTATATTCTCCGGCTTGTCGCGCCGCTGAACCTCGTGGATCCCTTTCGCGACGATTTCTCGCCCCGCGCCTGCAGGACCGTTCACGACGTCCTGCGCTTCCTGCATGAACGGGCGGTGGCCCGTTTGATCGAAGCTGCGGGCTTCGGTGCACGGTCCGGTGGCGCCGTGAAGCTGGACCTGCCGATCCCTGCAGGCATCACGGTGATCGACATCGGCGGCGGTCTGGAGGCCCTGCAGGGGGAGCATGCCGCGCTCGGGCAGATAACCTCGGTTCCTTTCCGCGCGATCGCCGAGGGCATGGTCCATCCCGGCGCATGGCGGTCCGAGGCGGTGCCTCTGTCGATGAACAACTTCCTCGCGAGCATGGTCCATGCTCCCGACCTTGTCGCTGAGAGCGACCGCCAGATGGGCGCGAACGTGGCCGTGATCTCGGGCGAATATGTGAACCTCAATATCAAGTTCGGCTATCATTACACGGTCATCGACAGCTACGTGAGCGATACGCCGCGGAGCAACCATATCTATTTCCGCTTTGCCGGAGGCGCCACGGACCTGAACAAACGGTCGCGAAGGCTCCGACTGATCGAGCGCATCCTGACGGAGCACGGTTTCGGCATCACGACCCGGGGCGACCTGCTCATCGGGAGGCTTTCCGGTCTCGGCAGGCAGGAGACGGTTGCGGTGCTCGACCAGGTTGGCAGGCTCCTGTCATTCACCCGTCAGATGGACGCCCTTCTTCAGGATGACAACGCCGTGGAACGCTATGCTCAGTACTTCTTCACAGGAGCATACGATATCACGGCCCTGCAGGGGAAATAGCGTTCTACCGGAAGGGTCCCGAAGTCCCGTTCCTGTGCTTTGCTACTAAAGACCGACAGCAGCCGGTCCTTTCCCTGGACTACGGATTTTCCTCTTGACTTCCCGCCGTCTTGAGCTATTCTAGTGCCTGAGCCGTCCGTCCAATCCTATCCCCACATCCTGTTCGCGCAAGCACCGGGAACGCTTGCCTTGCTCGGATAACCGCTTTCCGCCGTTCGCCTGATCAAGAACCTGAGCTACACAGTCGAAACCTGCATGCCATGAGACCGGTTGAGGACATACAGCAGGGAGCTGGCAAAGACCCCTTCGGAGAGAAGAGGATGGCCCGTTGGCCGGCCCCGCTCTTCTCGCTGAGCTTCAAGCTGTCACTGTTCATCGTC
Source organism: Nitrospirota bacterium (assembly GCA_037916085.1). Classification (GTDB taxonomy): domain Bacteria; phylum Nitrospirota; class UBA9217; order UBA9217; family UBA9217; genus JAKAHZ01. The sequence continues at coordinate 10,570 of JBAIYC010000386.1, forward strand.
GTCCTTGTGCTCGTAACCACCTTGGTGTTCTCCCTGGTCATCCTGGATACCATGGACCATCACATCATGGACGAGGTGATGAAACGGGCGGAAACGCTCGGCAAGGGCGCTGCCGAGCTGGCGTCCTACGGCATTCTTTCCCACGACATCCTGGGCCTCGATACCATCGTAACGAAGATCAAGACCGCGAACACGGACGTGGAGTATGCGGCGATCGTCGGAAACAATATGCGGGTCCTGGCTCACAGTGATATCGGCAAACGGGAAACAATCTTCATCCCGGTCTCCGGCGGGATGATCTTGCGGAACAGCGGCGATACGCTCATCAGCGAGATCAAAAGCTCCACTGCCGAGTATTTCGACATCATCAACCCCGTTTTCTTCCAGAAGAAGCAGATCGGCACCGTTGCCATCAGGATGAACAAGGCATCCCTGCTCGAAGCGAAGGGCCAGGTCCGTCGGCAGATCCTGGGCGGGCTGGCGGCCGTTCTGGCCGTGTCGATCCTTGGCATCATCGCCATGTCCTCGCTCGTCACGCGGCCGGTCAAGGAGCTTGCAAAGGGCGTTGAGGAACTGAAAAGCGGAAAGAAGACCCGTCCGCTGACGATCTATTCCCGGGACGAGCTGGGGGCGCTGACAGCAAGCTTTAACGAGATGGCGGAGCTGATATCGAGCCAGCGGACAGAGCTCGGCGACCATGCTAGAGAACTGGAACAGGCCTATATCGCCACGGTCAAGGTCCTGTCTGCGGCGATCGACGCCCGCGATCCCTATACGCACGGCCATGCGACCCGGGTCGCCGTTCTGTCTATCAAGATGGGGAAGGCCCTCGGCCTTTCTCGGAAGGAGCTTGAGGACCTCGAGGTCGCATGCCTCTTCCACGATGTGGGCAAGATACGGACGCCGGACGACGTGCTGTTCAAGGGAGAACGGTTGAGCCTGGACGAACACCAGGATATCATGAGGCACACGGAAGATGGCGCCCAGATCCTGAGCAAGGCGGCATTTCTCCACAAGTACATACCGGCGGTGAGACACCACCATGAGTGGTTCAACGGAGAAGGCTACCCCGACGGCCTGAGCGGCGACGATATTCCCCTCCATGCTGCCATCATTTCCGTTGCCGACGCCTTTGATGCGATGACGTCGATCCGTCCCTATCGCGTGGCCCGCTCGCAGGAAGACGCGATCAGGGAGATCGTCCGCTGTTCGGGCACACAGTTCGATCCCCGGCTGGTGGACGTATTCGTCCGGATCGTGAAACGGCTCAAGACCCCCGCAGCACAGTCGTTCACCCAGAACTTGAACTGACCGATGCCGGACCCGAGACCCATGCTGCGTCCGCTGCTCCTGAGCGCGATCGTCCTGCTCACAGCTTCCTGCGCCCACTCTCCGCAGCCATCCGTTTCTGCGCCCGCCGAGGCAACTGCAGCCCTGAGCCAGGCCAAGGCATGTTTGTCATCAGGAAACTACAAGAAGTCGCTCGACATCTACGGTTCGGCCGTCGACAGGTATCCCGAGCAGCAGGACCTGTTGGATGCATACGTGGAAGCTCTGGAAAGCATCAGAGAAAAGGCCGACAAGGCGTATGAGATGCAGGACTATGCGAAGGCCGGCGAGCTCTATGCTGTGCTCCTGAAATCCGGTTTTGGCGAGCGGCCGCTGCGCGGCAGGCTGTCCTTTGACGACGATTATCCTGCGATGAGGATCGGAGCCTGTTCGAAGATGCTGATCGAGCAGGGCATCATGAAATACCGGGCAGATGATCTTCAGCAGGCTATTGCACTCTGGAAAAAGGTCCTTGTCTTCAATCCGACTGACCGAGAGGCAAAGACGGCCATTGAGCGCGCCAGTGTTCAGCTGCAAAATCTAAAGCAGATGAAGTAGTGCCTGCGGTTCGTCCCACCGGCGGCTTCTGCGGAACACACGCCCGTCCTGTAGGTCCCCCACGGCAACATCATTACAGCGAGGACTCGCACAATCTTTGTTGACCTGGATCGGTTACGCGCCGGAGCCGGGTCTTAGAAAGATGTCACGAAGAAAAGTCTTGATGCGGTGTCAACCGCGATGTATTATTTCGTGGCGCCGCAGCAAATCTGCGAGATCCTCGGCGTTTCAGAAAGAGGCCATCTCCGGCGGGGCCGCCGGGAGCATTGCCATGCCGGCCGTTGGGGGTTCTCCCACTTCAGGCGAGGATTTCGAGAGGAGATAAGGTATGGGCGGATTGGGATTTCCCGAGATGGTGGTCATCCTGGTGATCGCGTTGATCATTTTCGGTCCGAGCAAGCTTCCGCAGCTCGGCGAGGGTATGGGCAAGGCGATCAGGAACTTCAAACAGGGAATGCGAGAAGGTCTCGATGAAAAGGAAGAGACCAAGAAGCCGGATGCTTCAGGAAAGAGCTGATTGGTCCTCCCGGCCTGCCTCGGAAAATCCTTGACAGGTATTGCCTGATAGAGTATTGTGAGCCTGCACTAAGGAAGATCTCTTTAAGTCTGGTCCTGTGAGGCCAGAAAGGGCAGAGCATGAAGCAGTTTGCGACCATCGGACCGTCTATCTGCGTACACAACCTTCTTCCCGTTTTTCGGGGAGAAGGTTTTTTTGTGCCAATTTCAATGCCAAGACCTTACCACGAAACCACCAAGAAACGAAAAGATGAAGAGCGGTAAGTTAAAGAAAGCAACAGCTTGGCGTCTTTGTGCCTTGGTGGTAATAGATCTTTTCGAGCCATCGGAGAACGAATGAACCAGAAAGAAAAGGCCCTGATCCTCGACAAGGCGGGCATCGACCGCGCACTTACCCGTATCGCCCACGAGATCCTAGAGAAGAACAAGGGAGCGAAGAACATCGGCGTCATCGGGATCCAGCGAGGCGGCGTCCACCTCGCGAAGAGGCTGGCGGTCAAGATCAGGGGCATTGAGGGCGTTGACGTACCGGTGGGGAGCCTGGACATCACCATGTACCGGGACGATCTGGGCCAGCGGAAGTCACAGCCGGTGCCGCAGGCCACGGAGATCACGTTCGACGTGCAGGACAAGGCCATTGTGCTCGTTGACGACGTGCTCTTCACCGGCAGGACGATCCGCGCGGCCATGAACAGCATCGCGGACTACGGCCGGCCGAAGCTCATTCAGCTCGCCGTGCTCGTGGACCGGGGCCACCGGGAACTCCCGATCCGCGCCGACTTTGTCGGCAAGAACCTCCCCACCTCCTCGCGCGAGAAGGTGGAGGTCACGCTGGCAGAGGACGGAGTGGAGGAGAAGGTGGTCATCCTCGGCGAGTGAACAAGGAAGCGCAGGAAGTAGGAATGGAAGAATCAGCCGTGTTCATCCGTGGTTACCAGAGGGGTTAGATTATGGCACTCAGTACAAAGGACCTGCTCGGCATCAAGGGGATGTCCCGGGACGAGATCGCGCTCATCCTGGACACGGCCGCTTCCTTCAAGGATGTATCGGAGCGGGACATCAAGAAGGTGCCCACGCTTCGCGGCAAGACGGTGATCAATCTCTTCTACGAGGCGAGCACCCGCACCCGGACGTCCTTCGAGCTGGCGGGTAAGCGCCTCTCGGCCGACGTGATCAACATTTCCACGTCGACCTCGAGCGCCTCGAAGGGTGAAACGCTCCTCGACACGGCCCGCAACATCGAGGCCATGAAGACGGACATCATCATCGTCCGCCACTCCTGCTCCGGCGCTCCGGCCTTCCTGGCCGATCGGCTTACCAGCTCGGTGATCAATGCCGGCGACGGGTTCCATGAACATCCGACGCAGGCCCTTCTCGACATGTTCACGATCCGCGAGAAACTGGGAAAGCTTGACGGGGCAACCGTAGCGATCGTGGGAGACATCATGCACAGCCGCGTTGCCCGGTCCAACATCTACGGGCTTACGACGATGGGCGCGAAGGTGCGCGTCTGCGGCCCTGCCACGATGATGCCCGCCGGGATCGAGCGGACCGGGGCGCAGGTATCGTACGACATGGACGAAGCGATCAACGGCGCGGACGTGGTCATGATGCTGCGGCTCCAGCTCGAACGACAGGCCGCCGGGCTCTTTCCGGGTGTGCGCGAGTACGCGAGGCTCTATGGTCTGAGCCGGGCGCGCCTGGAGCGTGCCGGGAAAGATGCTCTCGTGATGCATCCCGGTCCGATGAACCGCGGCGTCGAGATCGCCTCGGACGTGGCGGACGACGGCTCAGTCATCCTCGACCAGGTCACGAACGGCGTTGCGGTCCGGATGGCGGTGATGTTCCTGCTGTCGGGCGGAAGCAAGTCAGAAGCCTAAGAATCTTTGACACGGATCACATCCGATAAAGGCTATGATAACGGCGGATAAGGCAAGTACGAGTCGTTAAAGAAATCCGTGTTCATCCGTGTCCAAAAGGAACTTCGCATGAACGTCTTGATCAAGAACGGCCATATCATCGATCCTTCGAACAAGGTGGACGAGAAGCTCGATCTCTTGGTCTCTGACACAAAGATCGGGAAAATTGGCAAACCTGGATCGATCGCCCCGAACGGGGCGGAAGTGATCGAAGTTTCGGGCAAGCTCGTTGTCCCGGGACTCATCGACCTGCACGTGCACCTGCGCGAACCCGGCTACGAGTACAAGGAAACCATCGCCTCGGGTACGGCGGCGGCGAAGGCCGGAGGGTTCACCTCGGTCTGCTGCATGCCGAACACCAGCCCGGTGAACGACAACCGTTCGGTGACCGAGCTCATCCGATCCCAGGCTGCGAAGGAGGCATCCGCCCGGGTCCTTCCGATCGGCGCCATCACCAAAGGATCGAAAGGCGAAGAGCTCTCCGAGATCGGCGAGCTCAAGGATGCAGGCTGCATCGGGATCTCCGACGACGGCAAACCCGTGCCCAGCGCTGCCCTGATGCGGATGGCGCTGGAATACTCGAAGATCTTCGGCCTGCCGGTGATATCCCACTGCGAGGACGCGAGTCTTGCGGCAAAGGGCGTTGTGAACGAGGGGTTCGTGTCCACGGAACTCGGGCTCCGGGGGGTCCCGAACGCTGCCGAAGACGTCATTGTGGCCCGCGACATAGCGCTCGCAGAGCTCACCGGAGCGCGGCTCCACATCTGCCACGTAAGCACCCGCGGGGCGGTCGGCATGATCGCGGCTGCCAAGAGCCGGGGCGTTCGGGTCACCGCCGAGACCTGCCCGCACTATTTCTCGCTGACTGAGGAGGCGGTGCGGGGGTACAATACGATGGCGAAAATGAACCCGCCGCTCCGGACGGCCGAGGACGTCGCGGCGATCAAGCAAGGCCTCAAGAACGGGACCATCGACGCAATCGCCACGGACCATGCGCCGCATGCCGCGGATGAAAAGGCCGTGGAGTTCGATGCGGCACCGTTCGGCATCGTCGGGCTTGAGACCGCGGTGGGCCTTGCCCTTCAACTGGTCGCCGATGGGATACTGTCAATGGCAGATCTTGTGACGCGCATGAGCATGTCGCCCGGCCGCATCATCGGCAGCGGCGGGACGCTGTCGATCGGTGCGGTCGCCGACATCACGATCATCGACCCGGAAATGGAATGGACCGTGAAGTCGGCGGAGTTCAGGTCGAAGTCCCGGAACACGCCGTTCGACGGGTGGAAACTCAAGGGCAGGGCGATCAGGACGATCGTGGGGGGAAGGCTGTAGTGCGGAGTTCGGAGCTCGCAGGCCGGAGAAGAAGCAGCGCGATCGTGCTGGTCCTGCTGGCCCTCTGTGCAGACATTGCTTTCGCCGCTCAGGTCCCAAGCGTCACGCAGAAGCTTGCTGCGCTTGAGAAGCTTCCCTCGAAGTTCTCCTTCGTCGTCCTTGGCGACACCCGTGCGGGCGATCCGGCGTGCGATGCGGTCTATGAAAAGGTCATCACTTCGGCGATGGAACGGAAGCCGGACCTCATCGTGAACACCGGCGACGAGATCGACAGACCCGGGAACATTGAGGACTGGAAACGGTTCCATGAGCTGTCGAAGGCCGTGACGGTGCCCTACTTCCTGACCGTGGGGAACCACGATATCCACCCGGAGGTGGCGGGAAGCGACGATGTCTATCGGTCACAGGTCGACCTCCCGGGGAACAAGCTGTACTATTCGTTCGTCGCAGGGGATTCGCTCTTTGTCGTGCTCGATTCGTATATCAGGGGCCAGGAAAAGAAGATCACCGGCGAGCAATACGCCTGGCTTGAGCAGGTCCTGTCTGCGTCAATGCAGAAGCACATATTTGTCTTTGTCCATGCCCCGCTCTATCCTGAGGCCGGAAAGGGGAAGCATCACGGCAACAGCCTCGACCGGTACAAGGACGAACGGGACAAGCTGCACGCACTGTTCGTGAAATACAAGGTTGCGGCGGTATTCGCCGGTCATGAGCATCTCTATCTCCGGAAGAGCGTGGACGGCATCCTTTATGTCATCACGGGGGGAGGCGGAGCGCCGCTCTACGCTGACGACCTGAATGGCGGGTTTCATCATTATGTCCGCGTCACCGTCGATGATGGCAAGGTAAACGGGGAAGTGGTGGACGTGAACGGCAAGGCAAGGGACAGATTTTGATGAAATGCGTGAACACGAATGTCGCGAATGACTCGAATGACACGAACAGAACCGAAGAATCTGTGAACAGGGTCGAATTTCATTCGTGCGATTCGTCCCATTCGCGTAATTCGTGATCATAGGCTTGGATTTTGTCCGAGAAGAGGATTCGATGATTATGAAGAAAGCGCTGCTTGCACTGGCTGATGGACTGGTCTTCGAAGGCATATCCTTCGGGGCGGAAGGCGAGGCCGCCGGGGAGGTGGTGTTCAACACCAGCATGACCGGCTACCAGGAGATCATGACCGATCCGTCGTACAAGGGCCAGATCGTCACCATGACCTATCCGCAGATCGGGAACTACGGGACCAACGACGAGGATGTCGAGTCCGTCCGGCCCCAGGTCGAAGGGTTCGTCGTGAAGGAGTATCTCGATTTCCCGAGCAACTGGCGGATGAAATCGTCGCTCAACGATTATCTGAGGTCACACGGCATCGTGGGCATCCAGGGCGTTGACACACGGGCGCTCACTCGCCACATCCGGGACATAGGGGCCCAGCCGGGGATCATCTCGACCGCGGACCTGGACCCTGCGAGCGTTGTTGCGAAAGCAAAGGATCTGCCGAAGATGAACGGTCTCGACCTTGCAAGGGTCGTCACCTGCAAGAGTTCATATCAGTGGGACGAGGGCGCCTGGAAGCTCGGCGAAGGCTACACAAAGAAGCCCGCATCGCGGTACAGGGTCGTTGCCTACGACTACGGCATCAAACGGAACATCCTGCGGCTGCTCACCAGCGCGGGCTGCGACGTGACCGTTGTGCCAGCGACCATGCCTGCCGAAGAGGTGCTCGCGATGAAGCCCGAAGGCGTGTTCCTGTCGAACGGCCCCGGCGATCCCGAGCCGGTGACCTACGGGATCGAGAACATCAAGAAGATCCTGGGAAAGAAGCCCATCTTCGGCATTTGCCTGGGCCAGCAGCTCCTCGGTCTCGCGCTCGGCGGCAGGACCTACAAGCTCAAGTTCGGCCATCGCGGCGGGAACCAGCCCATCATCGACCTGACCACGCGCAAGGTCGAGATCGCGGCGGAGAACCACGGCTTTGCCGTTGACATGGAGAGCGTGAAGGACCACGTCGTGATGACCCACGTGAACCTGAACGACAGGACCTGCGAGGGCATCCAGCACAAGACCCTGCCGGCCTTTTCGGTGCAGTACCATCCCGAGTCGTCGCCGGGCCCCCACGACAGCAGGTACCTGTTCGCGAGGTTCGTCGACATGATGGAAAGACACAAGCATTAACCACGGAGTCGCGGAGGCACGGAGAAGATCAAAACCTTTGACACGGATAACATCCGATACGAGCTATGATAACGGCGGATAAAGCAACTGCTTTCATCCGTGTGAATCCGTGTCCATCCGTGGCCAATTTCGTCCCTCGTCTTTTCTTCGTGCCTCTGTGCCTCCGTGGTGAAGAAGGTTTGCATGGTTTCACAGGTTGAACTGGAAGAGCGCATCGATGCTGCGTACAAGCTCCTCGAAGCGTGCCGCGTCTGTCCCCGGGAGTGCGGCGTCGACAGGCTTAAGGACAGCAGGCTCGGCTTCTGCCGGTCCGGCCTGAACCCCGTGATATCGAGCGTGAGCCCTCACCACGGCGAGGAACCACCGCTCTCGGGCACCAAAGGGTCCGGTACGGTCTTTTTCACGAACTGCAACCTCCGCTGCGTCTATTGCCAGAACTATCCCATCAGCCAGCTGGGGAACGGCGCGGAGCGAACACCCGGCGAACTGGCCTGCCAGATGACCTGGCTCCAGGAACAGGGCTGCCATAACCTGAACTTGGTGACGCCCACACATTTCGTACCGCAGCTCCTGAAGGCCCTGGCCATCGCCCGTGAGCGGGGTTTCAGCCTGCCGATCGTATATAACACGAGCGGCTACGATTCGGTGGAGACGCTCCGGCTGCTCGACGGCATCGTGGACATCTACCTGCCGGACATGCGCTACGGCGATGACAAGGTCGCGATGCGGTACTCCGTCGCTCCGCACTATGTCGAAGTGAACCGGGCAGCGGTCCGGGAGATGTACCGGCAGGTAGGGAACCTGGTTATGGACGATCACGGCATCGCGCAGCGCGGTCTCATCGTCCGGCATCTTGTCCTTCCTGGCGGAATCTCCGGCACCGAACAGGTGATGAAGTTCCTGGCCGAGGAGATATCGAAGTACGTCCACATCAGCCTCATGTCGCAATACTTCCCGGCGTACAAGTGCGCCGAACATCCAGAGATCAACCGCCGGATCAACGAAAGGGAGTACGACGAGGCCTACGACATCAAGGTGAAGTATGGGCTCAAGAACGGCTGGGTGCAGGAATTTGCATAAACGGACACGGGGACGCGGAGACACGGGGAAGAGGCTGAACAGAAAAGGCAGATTGGACACGGATTCACACGGATCAATGCCGTTGCCTTATCCGTTCTTATCATAGCTCTTATCAGATGTGATCCGTGTCAATGTTCTGACCTTAGATCTATCGTAAGGAAGGGTTTCCATGCCGAAGAGAACCGATATCAAGAAGATCCT
>JBAIYC010000387.1:0-3069 GCA_037916085.1 Nitrospirota bacterium
TGAACTTGAGCTTGTCCAGCGTGGAGACCTGGGGATCGTTCCTGCGGCCACCGCGCATGTAGGGAATGCCGCCCCGGTTCTTGAAATGGTAGAACTTGTGCTGGAAATTGTATTCGGGGAAGATGGCATCCGTCGGGCAGACGAGCGAACAGCTCGTGCAGCCGATGCAATACCGCTCGATCTCTGTCGACTGCTGGACCACATGCGTGAGCCGGCGCGTCACCTTCGGCTCCGGGCTGGCAGCCTCGGAGGTAACGATGCGCTGGGAGCGTACCGCGGGCTCGATGGCCTTGACCGGACAGACGGCCGTGCAGCGGCCGCAGCGCGTGCAGCGGTCCTCGCGCCATCTGACGATATAGGGGAACTCCTTCAGCGTGAGCCGATGGTTCTGATCTAGACGTGAAGCTGATTCCATACCTTGACCTCCCGCGCCTGGGGCGCGATGATCACCATGTCGTACTTCATGGGAAAGATGTCCCTGCTCTTGTCCCGCTTCGGGGCAACGGCATCGAGGCCGCAAACCTCGCTCATGAGGCCGTACTTGCCGGGTCCTCCACCGACCACGCCGGGACGGAGCTTCTTTGCATCATGGACCATGAAGACCGAACCGTCGGGCGTGAAGCCGATGACGCAGTTCGGGCCGTCGATGCAGAGCGGCCGGAGCGATCGCTTCAGGAGCCGCATGGCCGCTGCGTCGGAGCGCTTCGCAAGCTCGGCCTCCTTGAGCGGAGTGATCACGTCTTTGTAATAGTGGAGCGGGTAGCCGAGCTGCCGGTTCGAATAATGCAGAATGTGGGTGAAGACCTCGGAATCGCTGTTATAGCCCATGTACCCAGGATTGCCCCTGCCCATCAGGAACTCCCGGATCGGCACGAAAGCCGTGTTCTCGCCGTTCGTCATGGTGCCGTAGCCCTGGATGAAAAAAGGATGACATGCATAGAGATAGATGGCGTAATTGGTGTTCTGGCGGCCCTGAGCAAGGACGATCTTAGCCGAGATGTCCGACTTGTTGAGGCCGAAGAACTCTCCGACCTGGAGCGGGTCCCCCACTTCTTTCAGGGTCAGCACATCGGGATAGAAGGAGAAGGCAAAGATCGATTCATCGGGCTCGCCCATCTTCCGAAGTGCGAGCCGCGTGTTCATCAGGAGGTCTTCCTTCTCCCGCATCGGTTTGTCCTTGATCGCCCCGGGATAATCATAAACCTTGATGAGATAGTGGTCGCGACGGTCGATCCCCGAAACCGGCTTGATCTTCGGTTCCCAAGAGAACTTCTCACTGAAACCTTGCCCCTTCATGAATTCGTTCAGAACATCGACGCCTCGGTTGGAGCAGATGGTCGAAAGGATGGGATACTGTTTTAGGTCCTTGAAGGGGCCGCCCAGGTCCTTCAGCATCAGCCCCAGGCCGGAACCGTCGTGCCCCTCCTTCATGGTCTCGAGCGACAGGATGTTCTCCATGGGGGAGATATACTCGCTCGATGTGATCGCGCTGAGACGGCACATGCTTGCACCTCGTTCGATAACGGTCTTGATGGAGCTGCTTGGATCCAGGAAGGTCTTCGCTGCCAGATGGGAAAACGCCCTTGCCGCGGACCAGTGACCCCTGCTTCAGCAGTCTAGAAAGTGAAAAAAAGCCCCGTAAAAGGGGCTTTGGAGACGTTCGCTGCTACTCACGACGCAGAGTCAAAATACACCTGCCGGAACGCCCTGTCAAGCCGAAATTTCATGGAAACGCAGGGGATTTCGACGCGGATGCCGGAACGTAAAAGAGGCGCACCGTCGGGCAACCGGTGCGCCTTTGAGGAGGGAGTGCTGTCGAATTCACTCCCGGTGAAGCTCAGGGAAATACTATTTGCATGCTTTGCAGGTGGAAATCCCGAAAAGAGCATAGGGCGGGCACCAGCCGATGAGTCCGGTTGCGAGCGGGATAATGCCGAGGTACGCCCAGGGTGTTTTCGGACCGGCAAAAGCCAGGGCAAGCACTGCGGCCCCGACGATGATGCGAATCGCCCGCTCAACACCGCCAATATTCTTCTTCATGGTGACAGATCCTCCTCCGGATGAGAATTCGGCAGCTTCGGCTGCCTCTTGTTGGAAGCACCTTACCACGGGCAGGACGGGATATCAGTGACTTTATCACAGAGACCCGCAGCATGATTCGCGAGCAAAAACATCCGGCAATGCCACAAGAAATACCGCATATCATATTGATAATACAAGTATTATCTCATATCAACAATATCTACAGCATTCCTTGAGACCTTCACCTTCCCTTGTCGTTCGAAGTCCTTCAGAAGCCGGCTGACGACCTCCCGGGAAGTCCCCAGGTCGTTCGCGATCTTCTGATGGGTGGTCTCAAGACGGCCATGATCCGACTTCTCGACAAGGTATTCGTTAAGCCGCATATCCATCCTCCCGAAAGCGACCTCTTCAACAAGCGCCATCACGTCCGCAAGCCGCTCGCTGAGCAGGGAAAAGACGAACGATCGCATCCGTTCGTCCTCCCCGACCAGTCTTCGAAATATCCCGGAGGGGATCGTGATCATCTCGACATCCGACAGGGTCACGGCGTTGGCGGGGTAGGACTGCCCGGCGAGGATGCATGATGCGTTCAGAATGCAGGTCTCTCCCGGTCCTATCTCATAGAGCGTGATCTCCCTGCCCGTCTGCCCCGTTTTATATACGCGGATATCTCCCGAGATGACGAAAGCGATCGCGCTGCAGGCGTCCCCTTCCGAATACAGGTGCGCCCCTGCGGGGACCGACCGGAAACCTGCCGACGACAAAAGGTCCCCGATCAGGCTGCCGTCACTGCCGCGGAATGCGGGAAAGAGCTTAACGAACTCGTTCGGTGTCATCTGCATGAAAAAGGCCTTTCATCAGGGGCTAGGACCGCGGGAACGATTCAGCAATAGAGCGGATCGGCGCAGGCAAGGACCTGAACGTTCTTGCTGCCGCTTCGAAATACGGTAATCCCCTTCACGCCTTCTCGGTAAGCCAGAAGAAAAGCCTTCCGAACATCCTCCCGTGTCGCTGTGGGCGGGAAATTGATGGTCTTCGATACTGCGT
>JBAIYC010000388.1:0-1772 GCA_037916085.1 Nitrospirota bacterium
CTTGCCCTGGCCCTGATCTTCGGCATGCTGGCCTCGACGGCGCTCACGCTCGTGGTGATCCCGGTGTTCTATTATATAGTGGAAAAGAAGCACTGGGAAACAGCATAAGACAGTGCGGAGTGCGGAATGCGGAGTGTGGAATCAATAATCTTTTCACTTCGCACTCGGCACTCCGCACTTTATAGGGAGGTTATACCTATGTCATCCCCATCCATAACCGTCACCTGCAAGGAATGGATCAGCACCGTGACGATCGACAATCCGCCGGACAACTTTTTGGACAAGGACATCCTGGCAACGCTCAACAGGACCGTGACCGAGGTGCACAGCCAGCAGGCCGAGCTTCGCGCAGTCCTGTTCACGGCGCAGGGAAAGCACTTCTCCGCAGGCATCGATTACACGGGCTTTGCCAGGATGTCCAAGGAAGAAGCCGGGCACTTCGCCGACGTCGGCTACCACCTGCTCAGGAACATCGAGGCCCTGCCGGTCCCCGTGATTGCCGCGGTCAAGGGAGAAACGACCGGCGCGGGCCTGGGGCTCGCCCTGGCGGCAGACATCAGGATCGCGTCCACGGACGCGGTGTTCTCGTTCCCCGAGGCCAGGCTCGGCGTGCCGCCTATCTTCGGCTTGTCCCAGCGGCTTTATAAAACCGTGGGCGTGGGCCGCGCAAAAGAGCTGCTCTTTACCGGCAGAACCGTGGACGCGGAAGAGGCGCTCCGGATCGGGCTCGTGAACAAGGTGGTCCCCGCAGACGCGCTTGAGGAAGAGGCGCAGCGGCTCGCAGTCCAGATCGCTGGGAACAGTCTCTCGTCGCTCCGTTCGATCAAGATGCTTGTGAACTTCGGCTTGAACGAAGGCTACGATGTCGGGCTTCGCCAGGAGGTGACGGCCTTCAGCGAGGCATTCAACCCGGATACGGAGCAGTGGGAGCGGCTCTAATCAACGTTTGAACGAGGCGAAGCCTCGAAATCTATTTATGGGAAAGGGGAAAAACATGGCAATTCGTGCAAGGCAGGTTATGCGGAAGAAGATCAGGGCAAAGGAGAACACGACGGTCAGGGAGGCGGCTCACCTTTTGATATCGAACGCCCTGCCCGGGATTCCCGTGGTGAATGACAAGATGGAGGTCGTCGGCGTCGTGACGGAGTGCAATGTGCTGAACGCCGTCCGGGAAGGCGTGGACCTCGACGCCGTCACCGCAGGGAGGATCATGATGAACGATTTCGCCACCGCCGATGCAGAGGCGTCGTGCCGCGACCTGATCCAGATGATGCTCTCGAACAACTATCCGGTCATCCCCGTTGTTCACAACAAGAAGTACGTCGGCGTTGTGAGCAGGCATATGATCATGGATTCCACCGTCGCCCCCGATTACACGGTCATACCTGCCGGCGAAGCGGTCGCCTGCGCGTAAAAGGAGATAACGATGTACATTGCAGACACAAAGACGTGGTATCTGGAAAGATGGATCCGGCTCATGGCCGGGATCTTCGTTCTCGGGAGCACGTTCCTCGGATTTTTCGTGCACCCCGATTGGTTCCTGTTTACGGGATTTGTGGGCGCGATGCTCACGATTTTTGCCTTGACAGGTTTCTGCCCCCTGAGTATTATACTTCACGCATGCGGTGCCCGCGAGCGCTGCAAATGTTAGTTTCCACGTAACAAGTCGAAAGGAGTTGTATCATGCCGTTTTATGAATACCAGTGTGAGTCCTGCGGCAAGGACTTCGTTCTGCTCCAGTCCATGGGAACCAAAGCTGAAGACACCGTCTG
>JBAIYC010000389.1:0-14114 GCA_037916085.1 Nitrospirota bacterium
AGCTCATCCAGGATCTTGACCCCTTTGCAACCCGGGAACAGGCAGCCTACTTCATTACGGTCCGACATGAACGACCACACTGCCTTCAGCGGGAGTTTGACGCGGAACACCGATTCGACTCGCGGCATGTGATTGTCCTTTCCTCTCCTGCCCGTTCAGTCGGCGAGTAGGATCGCTGCTGGCACCTCTTCACTCGCAGTTCGCCGTGCCGGTTACCTTGATCAGTCGGACGATCGCGAGATGATACAGGACCACGCTATGGAGCTTGTTTCATAGCAGGAGTATAGCACAGATGGTCTTGCAATTAGCAGTGCGCTATTGTATAAGAAAAGGATGTTCAGGGTGTTGAAGCCTGTCGACCTGCTATCGATTACCTTCATCGTTCTGCTGGCAGCAGTGACGCTCGTTGCCGCGCCGCTCCTGCCCCACTGGACCTGGCTGACGGTCCGCTTCAGCGCGCTGCTGCTCGCCCTCTGGCTCGCGGCCTGGTGCTCGGCGGACGCCCGTGCGCCCCGTTGGATGGGCGTCTTCCATGCGTTCCTGCCGGTTCTGCTGGTTCCTGTGCTGTTCGACAGCATGGGCGACCTGATCCCCTGGCTCTGGCCGCGGTACCTCGATGACCTGCTTATCAGGGCCGATCGCCAGCTCTTCTTCGGGCATGACCCGACGACCCTCCTCGAACGGTTCATCCATCCGGCCCTGACAACCGTGCTCCAGATCGCCTACATCGGCTACTATCCCATGGCAGTGGTCCTGGGGGTCGTGCTGTTCACGAAGCGGAAGCAAAGTCAGTTCGACGAGGCGATATTCGGTATCATCCTCTGCTTTTACCTCTCCTACCTGGGCTACCTTCTCATCCCTGCGGTCGGCCCTCGGTACACCCTCGCGCATCTCCAGACGCACGGTCTGCAGGCGGGTCCGCTTGTCGCAGCAATCCAGAAAGCCTTGAACAACCTGGAGAACACCAAGACAGACGCTTTCCCGAGCGGTCATACCGCCGTGGCCTTGATGACGCTCTATTACGCCTGGAAGACGCGTGAACGGCTCCTCACCGCGGTCCTCATCCCTGCAGTGACCGGGCTGATCGTGTCCACGGTCTACCTGCGCTACCACTACGTCATCGATGTCATCGCCGGGATCGTCCTGACCCTGGTGACCATTGTTCTCGCACCGCCGCTGTACGCAGGGGCACTACGCATGACCGGCCGCGCGGGCGATCAGTTGCATCACCCCTCCTGAAACGAGCGGGATGACAAGGTTGTCGTTCAGCGGAAGCGGAAGCAGCTCGACGCCGGCGGCGACCAGCGCGCCGGCTAGGATGAGCCAGGGCATCAGAGGAATGCCGACCAGGCGGAGCAGGAACCCTGCGGCGAAAGCGGCGACAGCGAAGGCGGCCGTGCCCTCCAGGCTCTTCTCCCCCGATATCTTTGTCCGGCCGTATCGTTCCCCGACGGTCGTTGCGGCGACGTCGCCGACGGCGAGAAAGCAGATCGCCGCTGTGGCAATGTCGGTCCGGTAGAGAAGCAGCGTCAGGTCGATGCCGAGCAGGTACGGCACCGTCCCGGTCAGCCTGTTTGCCTCGTTCGGCCGGATGAAGCTGCCCAAACGGGTCTGGACGAAGCGGTTGAACGCGGGGACCTTCAGGCGGGTGAGATCGAGGACAAGAGCGATGCCGGTGAGTGCGCCGTAGCAGAACAGCGCCTCCCGCCGCCCGAGCAGGTAATAGAGCGACAGGAGCCCGAGTCCGCCAAGGAGATGATAGAGCTTTCTTCCCGTGTGTTTCATCTATGGATAGGGCCGCTCGTGCCGGGCCGGACCGTCACGCGAGGCGCTTTTCGTAGATGCGGTACTTCTTGTAGAGCTTCCCGCCCATGAGCTCGCAGCCCCGCCGCATGAGGACGTTGTCCTCCAGGATCCACGACATCTCCGCCCGTTCATAGCCCTTCTGCAGGGCGGCCTTGAAGGACTCGAGGTAGAGCAGCCCCTCGATGCCTCTTTTCCGGTATTCCTCTTTCACCCCCACGGTCAGGACGCGGATGTCGGAGATCCTCCGCGAATACCACAGGAACTTCAAGATGCCGACAGGCCCGAGCTGTCCGTTGATATGCTTCAGGACCCGGTTGTAGTCCGGCACTGCCATGAAGAACGCTGCGGGGTCGCCGTTCACTTCCGCCATGATGAGCAGCTCGGGCACGATAAGCGGCTTGAGCCGCTTCGCCATGGACTCGATCTCCTCGTCGGTCATGGGGACGAACCCCCAGTTGTGACTCCATGCAGAATTGTAGATATCCTTGACGATCGAAAGCTCCCGGGGGAAGTTCTTCATGTCTGCAGGTCGAACCGTAAGGCCGGGCACCCGCGCCTTCACGCCGGAGGCGAGTCGTTCGAGCCTGCCGCCGGCGGAAACCTCCCTGATGATTGAGATGTATGCATAGAGGTCCTTTGCCTTCGTAAGTCCGCAGCGCTCCATATAGTCCAGATAGTAGGGCTGCGTGTAGGTCATCATGATCATGGGCGGCGAATCGAATCCTTCGAGAAGAAAACCGCACTCGTCGTTGGTCGAGGGGTTCATGGGTCCTCGCATGATCTCGATGTCACGCGCCCTGAGCCACGCCGATGCGGCGCTCAGCAGTCCCTCGGCGATCGCGGGATCGGGGAGGCACTCGAAGAACCCGAAGAAGCCTGCCTGCTCATTATGAACGTTGATGTGATTGCGGTCGATGATGGCAGCGACGCGGCCCACAACCCTTCCGCCGTCCTTCGCGAGGAAGTAAGCGGCCTCGGCATGCTGGAAGAACGGGTTCTTCGCGCCGAGCACGAACCGCATATCGCTGAGGAGCGGCGGGACCCAGTTCGGGTTCCCCGCATAGACCGCCCAGGGGAACCGGATGAATCGGTCGAGGCCCTGTTTATCGGAAACAAGCTCGATCTGCATTGAGATTGGCATCCCCTTGCGAGCAACGTCGTGTCAGGACGACCAGACTGCAGCACCGACAGAACGGCCCTGTCGACTGTTATTCTGGTATCCCGTCAACGACCGTGCAACATCCCGGATCCGTGGATGACGCCCAGCTTCTTCCCGGCCCGCTCCAGGATGACCAGCACGCGGTCCAGCATGTCGTCCGTGTGGGTCGCCATGTAGCTCGTGCGGATGAGGCACCTGCCCGGCTGGGTCGCCGGCGGGACCACGGGGTTGACGAAGACACCTTCGTCGTTCAGGATCTTCCACATCATGAAGGCCCGCTCCATCTCGCCCATGAGGAGCGGGATGATGGGTGTTGCCGACACGCCGGTGTCGTAGCCCATCTGCTTGAAAGCCGTCATCATCTTGTTCGTGTTGTGCCAGAGGCGCTCCCGGCGCTCCGGCTCCTGGTCGATGATGTCGAGGGCGGCGATGACCGAAGCGACCGATGCGGGCGGCGGGCTGGCCGAGAAGATGAGCGGACGCGAGGTGTGCTTCATGAAATGGATGACGTCTTCGTCCGCAACAACGAACCCGCCGATGGAGGCCATGGACTTGCTGTAGGTGCCCATGATGATATCCACGTCCTTTTCCACGCCGAAGTGTTCTGCTGTGCCGCGGCCGGTCCTGCCGAGGACGCCGATGCCGTGGGCATCGTCCACCATGAGCCGCGCGCCGTGCTTCTTGCAGAGCTTGACAATCTCCGGGAGCGGGGCGATGTCCCCTTCCATGCTGTAGACGCCGTCGACGACCACGAGCTTGCCCCGATCCCCGCATTCCGTAAGGACGAAGTCGAGGCTCTTCATGTCGTTGTGCCTGAACTTCTTGACCTCGGCGAAGGAGAGCCGGCAGGCGTCGATGATGCTCGCGTGGTCGAGCTTGTCGATAACGACCACGTCGTCCTTGGCGCAGAGGGAGGAGATGATGCCCAGGTTGGTCTGGTAGCCCGTGGAAAAGGTCAATGCGTTGTCCTTCCGGAAGAACGTTGCGAGCTTCTCCTCGAGCTGCACGTGCAGTTCCAGCGTTCCGTTGAGGAACCGGGACCCCGCGCACCCGCTGCCGTACTTGCGCACGGCCTCGATGGCCGCCTCCTTCACCTTGGGATGGCTCGTGAGGCCGAGATAGTTGTTCGAGCCAAGCATGATCATCCGCTTGCCCTGCACCGTCACCTCCGGGTTCTGTTCCGATTCGACCACGCGGAAGTACGGATAGAAACCGGCGGCCATCACCTCCTTTGCCGCAGTGTACTTTTTGCATTTCTCAAAGAGATCCAATACGATTCCTCCCTTTTCTGATCCGAACTGTCGGATGGAATGGTCAGCGGAGCCAGCCGTTCTCGCGGTACCATGACCAGGTCGCCGCCAGCCCCCGTTCCAGTGGCATTTGCGCGCGGAACCCAAGATCGGCATGCGTTTTCCCGAGATCGCAGGTCCAGTAGCGTTCAACAGCCTCCCGCACCTTCTGCCGGTTCAGGATCGTGGCTTTGCCGCGCATGCGTCCGGCTGCTTCCGCAAGGGCACCGATGAGGTACCCGGCCCACGGGGGTACCGTGACGAGACGGGCACTGACGCCGCCGGTCCGTAAGAGGGCCTCGCGGAACTCGAAGGAAGAGTAGATTCTGTCTTCCGCAGCGAAATAGATCGACCCGGACGGGACTTGCGCAGCTCCTGCCAGCAGCAGGGCTTCGGCGACGTCCTCCACGTGACACCAGTTCATGAAGCGCTCCCCGCCGCCCACGTCGAGGATGTATCCCTTGGTGGCCCAACTAAACAGCTCGAACACATCGGTGTCCCGCGGACCGTAGATCGCCGAGGGACGAACGATGACCACCGTGAACCGGTCACGGTGCCGGAGCGCCTCTTCTTCGGCCATCAGCTTGCTCTTCCCGTAATCGGACACGGGATGCGGCGGGTCGGTTTCCCGTACGGGCCGGTTTGCGGCGGACGGACCGGCCGCAGCCTGGCTGGAGACGAGGACGAACTTCCTTACACCCGACCCGTGACGCGAGCATACGTCGAGAAGGTTCTTCGTCCCTCCATGGTTCACCGCATAGTAGTCCCGGGTCCGGAATGCCTTGGTGAGTCCTGCAACGTGATAGACGCACGACACATCCCTGACTGCAGACCCGAGGGATTCCGGCCGCGAGCAGTCCCCCTGCACGATGCGCACGCCTGCGCCCTGGAGCCACTTGAGCTGCTTCGGATCCCGCACCAGGCAGGTCACGTCGAAGCCCCTTCTGACAAGAAGTTCTACCAGGTGACTTCCCACGAACCCCGTGCCACCGGTGACCAGCACTCTGGCCAGAGCAGTGTTCGTTATCATAGATAGCGTTATGGGGCTACTGTAGCGGAGGCGGCGCTCGATGTCAAGGCGAACAACGAGTCAGCGGCTGTTCTTGATATCGGATGGAAGGGTGCATACCCCGCCTTCATCGCATCTTTGGCATTCGAGCTGAATGGTACTGTGCAGAACACGGAACCGATCGGACAGCATCGAACGGATTGAATCGAGAACGGCCCTGCTGTTGCTGACCAGCTGGTCGTCGATGATCACGTGGGCGCTCAGAGCGTGAACGCCCGAGGTGATGGTCCAGACGTGGATATGATAGGCTTCACGGACGCCCGGCACCGCGGCGATGGCTTCCGTAATGGTCGCGATATTAATGTGAGCAGGCACCGATTCCAACAGGATGCCCACCGATTCGGACACAAGACCTACCGATCCCACGATGATGCCGGCAGCGATGAGAATGCTGAGGAGCGGGTCGATCAGATACCAGCCGGTGTAGGTGATGATGACGCCGCCGATGATGACGCCCACCGAGGAGACCGCATCGCCGATGATGTGGAGGAAGGCGCCCCGGACGTTCAGGTTGGTCTCATGATGCTTCACCAGGAACAGGGCGCCCAGGATATTGGCGACGAGCCCGATGACGGCCACGATCAGCATCAGTTTTCCTTCGACCGCTGGAGGGTGCAGGATGCGCTGATAGGATTCGTACATGATGTAGAGCGAGATAAGAACCAGAGTGACGCCGTTGAAAAGGGCCGCAAGGATCTCGAGCCGGTAGAAGCCGAACGTCCGCCTGTCCGTAGCAGGCATCTCGGCGAACTTCATTGCAAAGAACGAAAGGGCAAGGGCCAGCGTGTCGGTGAACATGTGCCCTGCATCGGAAAGCAGGGCAAGGCTGTTCGACAGGAGACCGCCGATGATCTCGAAGATCATCATGACGAACGTGATGGCGAGAGCGATCAGGAGACCCTTCTTGCCAGCTCCTCCCGAGCCGACATGGACGTGCCTGTGGCCATGTTCATGGTCGTGGGCGTGGTCATCATGGGAGTGCTGTTCGTTCTTCGCTGTCATAGGGAAATGGCTGATGTCGCGCTCTCTGCACGTTCCGAGCGGCATCATGCCCCTCGTTTCCATATCCGGAGGTCCGGCACGGAATCAATAACCCCCAGTCCTGCAGCGTACGAGTAATAGCTCAGGAGGCCTTTTTGTTCCTCCGGTCCGAACTCATAGCTGAAGTTATTCCAGTACGAGACCAGGGTCTCTGCCGCCAGGCCGAACGTGCCACTGCTCTTTTCCGCGAGCTCTTCCAGTCGTGAGGACCCATAGCGCTTCGATTCCATAAGAATATCATACAGCCGTGCAAGGTCAGGCTCAAGGTTTTTCCGATAGTTCACCTGCCACAAGGCGAATACAAAGGGCAGGCCCGTGTGCCGATACCAGAGCTCTCCCAGATCATAGGCATGCGCGAAGGCGGGCGCTGCGGAACGTTTGAGCGCGAGATCTCCGATAGTCAGCACAGCGTCGGCACGGCTGTAAGGGTCTTCGCTTCTCTGATCGTACGTCAGGTAGTTCACCTTTAACCCCACAAAGAGCTCCAAAATGATCCGAAGCAGCACGACGGAGGTAGCGGATGCTGTCGTGAGAGCCACGGTTCGTCCGCTCAGGTCCGCGAGCCGCGCCTTGCATTCGAGCAAAATGCTCATGACCCTTGTTCTTGAGGTGATGGATAGGTCGGGCAGGAGCGAGTACTTGTCGCTATGGATGGCGTACTCGATCGACGACGACGGAGAAACGTCTATCGCGCCGTCCGCAAGGTAGCGGTTCAGCTGTGTCGGATACCCGCTGACCACCTCGAAGGGGCACGGGACAATGCCGTTCAAGATCCCGGCGTGGACGGGATAGCAATTCGAATAGATGATGTGTCCAAGCTTCAGCATGACAGGATGTCCCTCACTTAGAGTAACACTTTAATGTTATTATATATGATATTTACGTCTCTTTTCAGTGTCTTATGATATGAAAGCCAAGATTTTATATTATCTATTATGCTGGTTATGTCCACGGGCAGCAATGGTAATCGGTTCCAGTAGCGTCAATGCTGCCCCGCTCTCATGGCCCGGATCGACACGCGCTGATGAAGACGACTCCAAAGAGAGATCAGCGTCGTGAGAGAAAGGGCAGGCCTAGAGCCCTTCCTTGGTCCCGCGTGCGAAGGCATGCGGGCCGTATCGTCAACTGCCTTCCGGCACCCGCTTATTCTTCCGTCCAGAAATCCTGCTTGTGATAATCATTAGTCAGAAAATACGTAGAGTAACGTATCGGGGAGGCGCCTGTCAAGTAATTACGTCCCCTTCGTCACGTTTCGTGGGACTACCAGTAGGCGCCATGCCGGATCAGCCCCGCGAACGACAGGCCGCGGAGCACGGATTGAAGCCCGAGGAGAACGATAACGGCGGCTGCCGCTCGGTAGAGCGCAACCTTCATGTGGGGCCTTATCGCGGCGAAGACAAGGCCGAGAGACATCATCGCCGGAACAGTTCCCAGGCCGAACACGAGAGCGGTCGATGCACCCTCCAGGAATCCTCCGCTGGAGGAAGCGTTGACCAGGACCGGATAGAAGAGCCCGCAGGGAAGAAGACCGAGCACCAGCCCGAGGAGGTACGTTCCCCAGACGGTCCGGAGGGAGAGGATGCGGTGCAGCGTTGATCGAAAGAACGGCATATCGGTAAGACCGGTATTCTCGAAGGGCACCCGCTTGCCGATCACGCCAGCAATGTTGAGTCCCATGAGCATCATCAGGGCACCGCTGATGATCAGGACGGCAGAGGAGATGGTCCGGTAGTGCCCTGCTGCGGAGATGAAGGAACCGATCTGGCCGAGGGCGCCTCCGAGCAGCGAATAGGTGGTTATCCTTCCGGCGTTATAGAGAAGATGATAGGGCCACGAGGGCAGTTCCTCGGGCTTCCTGAGCGTGTACAGCGCGACAAAACCGCCGCACATGCCGATGCAGTGCATGCTTCCGAGAAGCCCTACGAGGAAAAGCTCGGCGTAGATCATGCCGACGTGCCTTTCTTCAGCCGGAGCGAGTTTAGGACGACTGTCACCGAGCTCACGGACATGGCTGCCGCCGCCACGATGGGGCTCAGGATGCCTGCCATGGCAAGCGGGATGGCGCAGATATTGTAAAAGAAGGCCCAGAATAGGTTCTGACGTATCACCCTGAAGGTGCGGCGCGCAAGCTCGAACGCATCGGCGACACCGGTCAGGTCAGAGCGGAGGACCACAACATGGGCGGATTCCACCGCGACGTCCGAACCCGACGCCATGGCAATCCCGACATCGGCAGAAGCGAGCGCCGGGGCGTCATTGATGCCGTCTCCAACCATGGCCACGACCTTTCCGGCACGTCGCAGTTCGAGGACCTCCTTCGCCTTTTCGCCGGGAAGTACTCCGGCGAGGACCCTGGATATCCCGGTGTTCATCCCGATTGCCTTGGCCGTCTGAGGGTTGTCTCCCGTGATCATGATCGCTGCGATGTGTGCCTTGCCCAGCCGCAAGACCGCTTCGGCAGTATCCGCCTTGGGAACGTCCATGAGACCGATAATCCCGATCACATCCCGCCCCCGGGATACATAGACCGCGGTCCGTCCTCCCTCCTCGAGGCCCATGGAACGGACCCGCATCGCGTCGGGAATGACAATCCCCGCTTCCTCGATGAGCCCGGCCTTTCCGACATGGACTTGCATGCCGTTCACCATGCCTGACGCACCCTTGCCCGGCACAGCTTGGAAGGCATGGCAAGGAAGCAGGCTGATGCTCTCTGCCCGCGCATGCCGGACGATGGCGTTGCCGAGGAGATGTTCCGATCCCTGTTCGACCGATGCCGCATATTGAAGCAGTTCTTCTGTGGGAACGCCCCCCGGGTCGCTGGGGATCGCTTCGACGACACGCAGATCCCCGGTCGTCAGCGTGCCGGTCTTGTCCAGAAGGACCGTGTCCACCTTCTGCATCCGTTCGAGGATATCCCCGCCCTTGATCAGGATCCCCTTCCGCGCAGCCGAACCCGTGCCCGCGAGAATCGCCACAGGTGTGGCAAGACCGAGGGCGCAGGGACAGGAGATGACCAGAACGGAAACTGCTATGAGCACGGCTTTTCCGTGGGGGACCGAGGAGTGCCAGTACCAGAACGATGCTCCGGCCAGGAGCATGATGAAGGGAATGAAGTACGCCGATATGCGGTCCGCAAGACGCTGGATCGGGGCCGACGCTGCCTGGGCCCGCTCCACCAGCGCGGCGATGCGGGAAATGACCGTATCGGGACCGGTCCTGGTCACCTCAACGAGGATCGTACCCAAACCGTTGAGAGAACTGCCGATAACGGCAGACCCGACCTCTTTCGGCCGCGGCAGCGACTCCCCGCTGATCAAGGCCTCGCTTACTTCGCTTGTCCCCTCCCGCACGACGCCGTCGAGCGGTATCTTTTCTCCGGGCCGGACCTCGAGAAGCTCTCCCCTGCGGATGGCCGACGTCGGGACCACGATCCGTTCCCCGTTCCGGACGACACGCCCCTCTTCCGGCTGCAGAGCCACGAGGCGGGATACAGCCAGCGACGCCCGCTGCTTCGCCGAGTTCTCGAGGTAGCGTCCGAGCAGCACCAGGGTGATGATCATGACAGCAGTATCGAAATAGACCTCTCCGCCGAAGGCCATATGAAAGACGCTGAGGCCGTAGGCCGAGCAGGAGCCCAGCACGATCAGGGCATCCATGTTCAGCGTGCCGTGACGCAGGCCCCGCCATGCTCCTGTGAAGAATGGCCAGCCCGCATACAGGACGACGGGCGTGCTCAAGACAAAGGAGAGAGCCTCGAGCAGCCGCTTGGTACCGGCGTCGATTCCCTGAAAGTATCCCGCGTAGAGGGCGAAACTGATCGTCATCAGCTGCATGGAAAAGAACGCGGCGGTCCCGAAGCGGATGAGAAGGTCACGGTTCATCCGGTGGAGCGACTGTTCGAGCGCTGCGGGTGTATAGGGATGGGGGAGATAACCGATGGAGCGGATGCGTGCAAGAATGGCCTCGGCGCTCGTTTTTGTCGGGTCCCAGCGGACCAGTGCCCGGTGCGTGGCAAAATTGACCCGGGCAGAAAGCACCCCTGGTGTGCGCTCCAAGACCTTTTCGTTCAGCCAGACGCAGGAGGCGCAGCGAATGCCGTCGATGAGGAGATCGGATTCCCCCGTGATGGCCCCCTCGGTTCCTTCAAATTCGCTCAGCCGGGTCTCCGTGCTGCCGCGCCGGACCGGTTCGGGAATGCCAAAGGACGTCCAGGTCCGCTTCGCGTAGAAGTCCCCGAGGCCTTCCTGCTGGATCATCCGATAGATCGACCGGCATGCATGACAGCAGAAGATCTTTTTGCCGCCGGCGGCATCCTCGGCAAGCGCTTCGCCGCTCTTTACGGGAAGCATGCAGTGATCGCACTGAAGCATGGTTTCGCTAGTGGGAATCCCGGTTTCCGGTCCCTTCGCCATGCCCGGGACGGGCACGTTCATTCGGGGAAGCGGGACCGTCCTCGCTGTCATCCATCATGCGGTGCTTTGGCCGCTCTATGTCGTCATAGTGCCCGCTCTTCACGGACCAGATGAAGAAGAGCCATGCGGCAATGCCAAGCATGAAGGACAGAATGATCAGAAAGGTCAGTGTCCACATGGGATTATGTTGAAGGTCCAGGATCTATCGTAGAGCACAGCCATCAGCCCTTTTACTCAACATACAGCGCTTCCTCGAATTCCATGTTTCTCCCGCCGTGCGTGACTGTTATCGTTGCCCTCCAGGAACCTCGGAGAGGGATGTCAATCACCGCATGAAAGTTGCCGTCGCTTCCTTCTATCGCCGGTGCTTCGCGGATAGCTTCGTCGGGGGGAGGTCCTTCGAGCCTCAGTACGACAGTAGCTCCACTGAGCGGTCTGCCATTCCGGTCGCGGGCCGACAGGACGATATCATTCCTGCCGGCCGTCGCATGGCGGGGCAGGAAGACGACATTCCATCCGGACTCGCGGCGTCGACGCTGGATTTCGTCCCATCGAAGCCCCGTCCCATAAGGGTCCTTGACCACGGTCCCCTCGAAGGTCCGGGAGCCGACGATGATCATGGCGGCAGTTGCCGCGACGACCGCGGCGACGACGATAACAAGGAATACTTTCATGGGATCACCAAGGCTGCAGCATCACGGTCTTTCTCTCAAGATGGACGCCGGAAAGATCGCGCGAAACAGCCTGAACGACGACCCGTTCGGTCGAGGAACGGAGGCGAGAGTTCCCTTCCGCACGAAGCGTAAGCCTGACCCGCCGGTGCTCCCTTGTTTGGAGGAGAACGGTATCCGGCATAGCCTGTACGGGCCCTTCGCTCCCCTTTGCAGATATCGCCAGCTCCTGCTGAGCATCGGTCCTGTTGGTCAAGAGCAGCAAATAGGTGTTCACCACCGTCGTGTCGTTCAAGCGGACAGGCGGGGCGGCGGGGTCCTGGGAGATGTCCATATCGACCGGTTCGCTCGCTGCAAGCAGGCCGATGAAGAGAAGCATGAACACCGCGGTGACAGCACCGGAAAGAATGACCGGGCGCCGCAGCAATCCTCCTTCGACCGGGGCAGCTCCGAACCGGTATCCGATCAGCGACGCAAGACCGCGTCGCTTCATCTGCCGCGCGCATGCATCGATGCACTTGGCGCAGGACACGCACTCCGACTGCAGCCCCTTGCGCACGTCGATCCCCACGGGGCAGGCCCTCACGCAGGCGTCGCAGTGCATGCAGAGGTCCATCCTGCCGGCATCCTGGGCGATCACCAGAGTCCGCTCGTCGAAGAGCGCGCCTTGCAGCTTCGCGTAGGGACAGACCGTGACGCAGAACGTCCGGCGAAGGAGCAGAAAGTTGAGGAACGTCAGCCCGCTCAGGACAGTCCAGGACCATCGCTCAACAGGTCCCAGAGTCCCTGCGCGGACCGCCGCAAGGAACCTGCTGGGTTCGATAAAATACCAGATGATATTAGCGGAAAGCATGACGCTGATGGCTAGAAGCGCCCCCGTTGCCAGGATTCGATACGCCGCGCCCTGCCGGCTCAGGCGATCAATGAACCCGGTGAACTCAACAATGACCGTCTGCGGACAGAGCCATCCGCACCAGATGCGTCCGAAGACGATCGTGAGAAAGACAGCGAAAAAGGAGATGATCAGGACTACGACCAGTACAAGGAAGAACTGGTCCATCCAGACAGTAGCGCCAAAGAAATGGAGCTGCAATGACGGGACGTCGAAACGGAGAGCACTTTGACCGCGGATGTGGAGGAAGGGAATCCCGAGAGCGGCTGCCACGAGCACGGCTTTGACAAGCCATCGCCAGCGCTGGATGCGGCTACTCATCATCGTCATCGAGCATCCGGTACTTGGCCTCTTCCACCTTGGTGTGCCGTTTCCGGGAATAATAATGGACAATAATGACGATGAAGAGGATGACCAGGACCAGTCCGAAGACGAAGTATGCCAGTGTTTGCGCGTTCATGCGATTCCCGTGCACCGGAGACGATCATCGGCTGCGCGAAACTTTGAAATATAGGAACAGTGCCACGATGATCGCCACGGTCGTGAAGCCGATGGTTGCAATGATCGAAATGTCCATGGATACTCCTTCCTCGCGGGATGAAGCCCGCAAGGGATACGGCTCCTTCGTCACTTCTTCAGCGATTCCTCATAAGCACCACCCTGACTCCAGCCACCGAGCGACGGGGTATACGTATAGAGATAGAAGATCCCCCAGAGGATGAGCCCCCAGAAAAGGATGAGCCAGCCGACCGGCAGCTTGTGCGATGTTTCCTTCGATTCAAAGGCTCCAATGTCATCCATGTCCTGTGCCATGATCCCCCTCCTATTTGCCTTGGAGCGACCGTATTTATGCAACGAGCGACCAGATCTGGTTCTTGTCCAGTGTGCCTTTGAATGGCGGCATACCGCCCTTTGCAGTCCTGCCCTCTTCGACCATACCAGGCTCGGTGCCGTTGTTGATGATCTCAAAATAGTCATCATCGGCCACATCGCCCTTCACGTAGAGGAAGACATCATCGGCAAGGCTCGGTCCCATGTCACCCTTTCCATCCACGCCGTGGCACATCTGACAGTTGTCCTCGTAGAGCTTCTTGCCGAGGGCGATGGCCTTCGGATCACCAGCAAGCGGGTTCTTTTCGTGCTGACGGGTACCGGCTTCCGCGACAGACACCATCCGAGGCTTCTTCACCGCTGTGCCAATGACCTGGAGGTAAGCGACCAGGGCGTCCATCTCGGTCTTCTCCTTGAGGGCAGCGATCTCCTCAGGCGAATAGGGGAAATCATTTGCCCGCATGTGAGCCGCAACCGTCTCGCCGTCGAGTTTCGTGTTCTTCAGGAAAGCGTATTTCGGCATATTCGACTTGGGGAACATGGACTGCGGGTCCTCATGATGCCGGTAGTGCCACGCATCGGGATATTTGCCGCCGATGCGCGCAAGGTCGGGGCCGGTCCGCTTGGAACCCCAGAGGAAAGGACGGTCAAAGGCAAACTCGCCGGCCTTGGAGTATTCGCCGTAGCGCATCACTTCGGTCCTGAGCGGTCGCACGGTCTGGGTATGGCAGTTATTGCATCCCTCGCGCTGATAGATGTCCTTGCCCGCGAGCTGCAGCGCAGTGTAGGGCTTCAGGTTCTCCAGCCTGGGATGCATCTCTTCGCGCAGCATGGGGAAGAACATCGTCACGCTTGTTCCCACAAGGACCACGACGGTAGCCGCAACCGCGAACAGGACAGGTTTCTTATAGAGATCGCCAGCCATCGCGCACCCCCTATGCCCG
>JBAIYC010000390.1:0-1556 GCA_037916085.1 Nitrospirota bacterium
GTCTTTTCCGTGCTCACGATGATGAGCGGAATGTCCTTGTAGGTCTCGTTCGCCTTGACGAAGCCGATGAGCTCCAGGCCATTGATGTCCGGCATGTTGATGTCCGTGATGATCAGATCGAACTTCCGGGTCGGCAGCATCTTGAGCGCCTCGAATCCGTTACTGGCCTCCTGGGCGAAGAAGTCCCCTGATTCCTCGAGTGCAATCCGAATGAGGGAACGGATCGCCTTGGAGTCCTCCACGATCAGAACGTTCTTCATTTGCGCCCCTTCTGCAGCTCGGCCAGCTTGCGCTCAAGAAGGGCCTTTTCCAGCGCCATGCCGGCCTGGTTCATGAAGATCTCCAGCGTTTCGACGCCTCGGACTGCTTTCTCGTCAGGGAGGTTGTCGCCGTACACCACCAGCGCCACCTTGTTGTCCACAATAAGGGGTATGGCCAGCACCGTCTCCGGCCGCTGCCCGCCTACCTCCTTCACGAAGTACGCGTTCTGGTCGGTCTCTTCCAGGGGGCCGAGATAGGTGCGCCTGCTCTCGATCACTTCTCGGAAGAGCGATGGCTCCCCGAGGGGGATCCTGATGTTCCTCACCGCCAGGTCCGGTGACTTACCGCTCGGCAGCTCGATGCCGAACTGGCCAAGGCCACGAACCTCGTCCTTTTTCGCCATAAAGAGGATCGCACGGTTCACCACTTCGCTGGCGTATCGCAGGATGAGCAGCGTTACCTCGGCCGTCGCCGTCGGGAAGCGCAGCTCGTCGAACATGGATTTGAGCGTCGTGATCTGCTTGCTGGGTTCTTCAGATTCAATGCGGGAGCGGAACTCTTCCCGGGCCGGCGCGGTGCTGGTGCGGGTGACGGGTGAAGGAGCGGGCGGAGAGGGTGCCGCCGGGCGGGGTCGGGGGGGCTCCGGCGGGGAAGGAACTGCCTTGTGTGCATCGGCTGTCGTCTTACCGGCCTGGTCCTTCCGCTTCTCGTCCAGAAGGCGCGTGCTTTCCATGAGCAGGAATTCCGTGCTGATGCCGGACTTGAGCAGGAAGTTCTGGGTGTCGACCTCGATCTTGTCCTTGGAAGTGACCTCGCCGAGCTCGAAGTTGAAGAACCCTTCTTCCCAGGCAAGGAGGTCGGAGATGATCTCTTCGATCTGCTGGCGAACGACGTCCTCGATGACCTTGGCCGATGTCGCGCCGGCCTCGGTGAGGATCATGCCGAGAGGCTTCTCAGGGTGCTTCTTCTGGACGGCGAGCGCCGCCGAGAGGTCGGCCGGATCGATCATGCCTTGAGAAACGAGGATATTGCCGAGGGTGTCGCGGATGATGTCGCTGCCGGCCTGAATGACCTGGCCGTTCTTGAAGACGACCATTCCCGTCCCCTTGCGGCTCCGCACGACAAGGGTCCCTGTCTTTCTGCTCAGACTGATGATCTGGAAGATATCAGGCAGCGCAAGGTCTTCGAGCCGGCCGACAAGGCTCATGCGTGCTCCCTCAGGGGCATGATCAAAAACATTGACAGATTATAGCAGTTTGAACAAAAAATGCAAGGTTAATTCAAGTCTTAGCTGG
>JBAIYC010000391.1:0-10281 GCA_037916085.1 Nitrospirota bacterium
GCTACCGAGGCAAGCGGCAGGATCCACACGTCCACCGTCACCGTGGCGGTCATCCCCGAGGCCGAGGACGTGGATGTCCAGATCGAGCAGAAGGACCTCCGGATCGATACCTACTGTTCCTCCGGTCCCGGTGGTCAGAGCGTGAACACCACCTACTCAGCCGTGCGCATCACTCATATCCCGACGGGGGAAGTGGTCGCCTGCCAGGACGAGCGCTCCCAGCTCAAGAACCGCGAAAAGGCAATGAAGATCCTGAAGTCGCGGCTGCTCGAAAAGGAGCGAGAGAGGCAGGAAGCGGAGCAGGCGGCCGAACGGAGGTCCCAGGTCGGGACAGGCGACCGGAGCGAGAAGATCAGGACCTACAACTTTCCGCAGAGCAGGGTGACCGATCACCGCGTCGGGTTGTCGCTCTACAAGATCGACGCGGTCATGGACGGCGACATCGACGAGTTCATCGACGCGCTGACGGCCCACGACAATGCCGAACGGCTGCAGCAGATGGAAGTGAAGTGATCACGGAGAACGTAGGAACGCAGGACGGAAAGATGGAAAGCAAGAAGTTCTTTTCCTTCCTTCCTACCTTCTTATCTTCCTACCCTCTCTCGGGAAGAACGTGACCATCGCCGAAGCGATAGCAGCAGCAGCCGAACGGCTAGCGGCACAAGGTGTCGAAAACGCCCGGCTCGATGCCGAGGTTCTGCTCCGCCACGTGCTCGGCAGGGACCGCGCTTGGCTCGTGGCACACTATCCCGACCCGTTGGATGGGGTGTCGCAGTCGTCCTACGAAAGGTACATCGATCGCCGGGCGAAGCGCGAACCGCTCCAGTACATCACGGGGACGCAGGAGTTCTGGGGGATCCCCTTCCGGGTCACGCGGGACGTGCTCATCCCTCGTCCCGAGACCGAGCTGGTCGTTGAGGAGTCTCTCAAGCGGACGTCGCGTGAGGCTTGTCCGATCATCGTTGACCTCTGCACCGGCTCGGGCTGCATCGCCGTAAGCCTGGCCCACGAACTTCCGAAGTCCCGCGTATTCGCCACGGACCGGTCGGAACAGGCTCTGGACGTAGCCCGGGAGAACGCGCGAAGGAACGGCGTTGCCGGCCACATCCGCTTCTGCCAGGGCAACCTTTTTGACCCGCTCGATGAACTTGATATCGGCGGCCGCATCGACGTCATCACCGCGAACCCTCCCTACGTGCGGGAAAGCGAGCGGCCGGGCCTCCAGCCCGAGGTTCGGGACTTCGAGCCGGCACTGGCGCTCTTCGCCGGACCGGAGGGAACGGAGGTCGCAGATAGCATCTTGAATGCTGCGCCTCGCTATCTCCGGGCGGGCGGCTCGCTCGTCATGGAAATGGGCATCGGCCAGGCGGCGGCACTCCGCAACACCGCTACAGAGAACAGAGGCTACTCGGCAGTGAAGGTCCTCCGGGACCTTGCCGGGATCGAGCGAGTTATCGTGGCGACGAGAAGATAGCTCCTGCTTGCAGGCGGGGACGTCTGCAAGCCGACAAGGCAACCATGAAATCCATCGTCATCAACGGCGGCAGAAAGCTTTCCGGCGAGGTCTCGGTCAGCGGGGCCAAGAACGCTGCGCTCCCGATCATCGCGGCGGGGCTTCTGTGCGAAGGCGAGCACCGCATCAGGAATGTTCCTTCCCTCGCGGACGTCCGGACCCTCGGCCGTATCCTCCAGCACATGGGGGTCGCATTCACGTCCACGGACCACGAGATCATCCTCGACTCGTCGAACGTGACCGCGGCCGAAGCGCCTTACGATCTTGTCCGCACCATGCGCGCATCGGTCCTGGTCCTCGGTCCCCTGGTCGCACGCTTCGGTAAGGCCCGCGTGT
The DNA here is from genome assembly GCA_037916085.1 of Nitrospirota bacterium. Taxonomy (GTDB): domain Bacteria; phylum Nitrospirota; class UBA9217; order UBA9217; family UBA9217; genus JAKAHZ01. Next base: position 1,850 of record JBAIYC010000391.1, read on the forward strand.
CGCTGCCCGGCGGCTGCGCCATCGGCGCCCGGCCCGTGAACCTGCACATCATGGGGCTGGAGAAAATGGGGGCGAAGGTCGGGATCGAACACGGCTATATCGTGGCCGAAGCAAGGCGGCTTCGGGGCGCGCAGATCTACTTCGACATCGTGACCGTGACCGGCACCGAGAACCTTCTGATGGCCGCCGTGCTCGCCGACGGCGAGACGGTGCTCGAGAACGCGGCGCGGGAACCCGAGGTCGTGGACCTCGCCCATGCCCTGATCGCGATGGGCGCCAAAATCGAGGGGGCCGGCACCGACATCATCCGCGTCAGGGGCGTCGAATGCCTCCGGCCGATCGATCACACCGTCGTGCCGGACCGCATCGAGACGGGGACCTTCGTCATCGCCGGCGCGATTACCGGGGGCGAGGTGACCATCCGAAAGTGCCGGCCCGAGCATGTGGATGCGCTGCTTTCCAAGGTTTCCGAGGCCGGCATCAACGTATCGACCGGCGATGGATCGATCACCGTCAGGAACGGAGGCCCGATCCGGCCGGTGAGCATCAAGACACTGCCCTATCCCGGCTTCCCGACGGACATGCAGGCGCAGTTCATGAGCCTCATGACCCTGGCAGAGGGCACGAGCGTGATCAACGAGACCATCTTCGAGAACCGCTTCACCCACGTCGCCGAGCTCCGCCGCATGGGCGCAGACATCCAGCACGACGGCAGGACAGCCGTGGTGAGGGGCGTGCCAAAGCTGTCCGGCGCGCAAGTGATGGCCACGGACCTCCGGGCGAGCGCCTCACTCATCCTGGCGGGCCTCGCGGCGGAAGGAACGACCGTGGTATCGCGCATCTACCACCTCGACCGGGGCTACGAGAACCTCGAGGGGAAGCTCTCGGTGCTGGGAGCGGACATCAAGAGAGTCTAAGACCATTTTCACCACGGAGGCACTGAGACACGGAGAAAAGCGAACGGCAAAGTCTTGGCTTTGAGTCCCTCCGTGTCTCCGTGGTAGACTTCTTCTCAAGGATTTTTCATGAAGATCATCGATTCACAGCAGAAGGACATCGCCGTCGAGCTCAGGCGCATCGTGAACCGGGGCGAGGCCGCAACCGAGGAGGTGGCCAAGGCGGTCAAGGCGGTCGTTGAGCGCGTCCGGAAGGAGGGCGACCCCGCTGTTCTCGAATACATCGAGAAGTTCGACCGCGTAAGCCTCACGCTCAAGGACATCCGCGTCAGCCCCGATGAGATCAGGGACGCTTACAGCCGCGTCGAGCCGACGAAGGTCGATGCCCTTCGGCTCGCGGCGCGGAACATCAAGGCCTTCCACGAGAAGCAGAAGCTCTCCTCCTGGGTGAGCCAGGAAGCCGACGGCGTGATCCTCGGCCAGCTCGCGCGGCCGATCCGGAGCGTCGGCGTATACGTTCCCGGGGGCAAGGCGTGCTATCCCTCGTCGGTGCTGATGAACGTCATCCCGGCCAAGGTCGCGGGTGTTGAACAGCTCGTCATGTGCTCCCCCGTCCCCGGCGGAAGCCTGAACCCTTACATCCTCGTGGCAGCCGACATCGCCGGAGTTGCGGAGATCTACAAGATCGGCGGCGCCCAAGCTGTCGCCGCCATGGCCTACGGCACGGCAACGGTCCCCAAGGTGGACAAGATCGTGGGCCCTGGGAACATCTATGTTGCCACGGCAAAGCGCTACGTCTTCGGCCAGGTCGACATCGACATGATCGCAGGCCCCAGCGAGGTCCTCGTTATCGCCGATGATACAGCGCAGCCGAGCTTCGTGGCTGCAGACCTTCTCTCGCAGGCCGAACACGACGAGCTGGCGTCGGCCATCCTCGTCACGCCCTCGCGTACCCTCGCCGAGAAAGTGGACGCCGAGATCGAGCGGCAGCTCGCGAACCTCGTGCGAAAGGAGATCGCGCGCAAGGCCATCGACCGCTTCGGCGCCGTTGTGCTGGTAAAAGACCTCCGCGAGGCAGCAGAGGTTTCGAACTCCATCGCGCCGGAGCACCTCGAGCTTTCGGTGGAGAAGCCCTTCGAGCTCCTGGCGCAGATCCGAAACGCGGGCGCTATTTTCCTGGGCCACTTCACACCCGAGTCGGTCGGCGACTATGTCGCCGGACCGAACCACGTGCTGCCCACGGGCGGCACCGCCCGGTTCTTCTCGCCCCTCTCCACCGACAGCTTCATGAAGAAATCGAGCCTCATCTTCTACACGAAGGAAGGCCTGGACAAGGTTGGCGAAGCGGTCACCCAGATTGCGGACGTGGAAGGGCTGGAAGCGCACGGCAACACGATCCGGGTGCGGATGGCAAAGAAATAGTTCACCACGGAGACACTGAGACACGGAGTAAGGCTGAACTCCTGTTCTGAAGGAATTAGGAAGTCCTCCGTGACACCGTGCCTCCGTGGTCGACGTTCATTCAAGGAGAGTAACATGCCGAAGAAGACACAGACAAAATCCTCCAAGCCCACTGTGGTTCCGACTGGCCCCAAGCTCAAGCTCGGCCTGCCCAAGGGCAGCCTGCAGGAATCGACGTTCAAGCTCTTCGGCAAGGCTGGCTACCGCATCCAGGTCAGCTCGCGGAGCTACTATCCGTCGATCGACGACCCGGACATCGACTGCATCATGGTCCGCGCCCAGGAGATGGCGCGCTATGTGGACAACGGCATCTTCGACGTGGGGCTCACGGGCAAGGACTGGATCCTGGAGCAGAACGCCGACGTCGTTGAGGTGGCCGAGCTCCGCTATGCCAAGGGGGGGCTCAACCCCGTACGCTGGGTCGTGGCCGTTCCCGAAGACTCGAAGATCAGGTCAGTGAGGGACCTGAGGGGCAAGCGCATCGCTACGGAGCTGGTAGGTTATACGAAGCGGTATCTGAAATCGAAAGGCGTGACCGCCGACGTGGAGTTCTCCTGGGGAGCCACGGAGGTCAAACCGCCGCAGCTCGCCGACGCCATCGTGGAGCTGACCGAGACCGGTTCCTCGCTCCGTGCGAACAAGCTGCGCATCGTCGAGACGATGCTGGAGTCGACCACGCGGCTCATAGCGAACAAAAAGGCCTGGAACGACCCCTGGAAACGGAAAAAGATCGAGAACATGGCCATGCTGCTCCAGGGCGCGCTCGCTGCCGAGGAGAAGGTGGGGCTCAAGATGAACGTGCCGAAGAAGGCCCTCAAGGAGATATGCGGCATCCTGCCGGCCATGCACTCGCCGACCATCTCGCACCAGGCCGATCCCGAATGGGTCAGCCTCGAGGTCATGCTCGATGAAAAACAATCGCGTAGCCTCATCCCTCGGCTCAAGCGACGGGGCGCCACCGGCATCGTCGAATACCCGCTCAACAAAGTCATCCCCTGAAAACACTTCGGGCGGCCGCTCGGCCGCCCGATCCCTTCATCGCCCCTCTGTCCCGTCCTCCCCTGAGAGCCATTGCCCTGCCCGGTCACGCCGCGGGGCTCTGGGGGCGGGGATGTTCTTTCATATGCGGATCTCGACGGTAGTACCGTGAGAGAGCCGAATCCTCTACCGCGGCATCCGCGATCCTCCTCAAGACCACAGGTCTCACAGGCATTTCGACAAATTCATAGGCTCCGCTATGGATTACTTTTAGATAGGACTCCACCGAGGCATGTCGACTGGTCATGATGACAGGCAGTTCCGGAGCGAGCCTCCTGATGGAGCCCAGGAGGTCCAGTCCGGCCATGTCCTCAAGCGTGTCAGCGATTACCGCAACATCTATCCGAAGGCCTTCCAATAGAAGCGCTATCGCCGAGCCGGCCGTATGTCGCTGAACGACTGCGTAGCGATCCTCGCTCCGAAATGCCTCAGTTGCGCTTTTCGCCACTGTTCCCTCGCTGTCGACAACAAGGACGACGCTCATCTCCGTGCTCCTCCTCACCGCTCCCGCTGCTCCCTCCGCAGCTACAGAGCTGTCTGGGCGTCGAGGCGGTCCTGCTTCGTCATCTGCCGAAGCTTGGCGAGCGCCGACGCTTCGATCTGCCGCACCCGCTCCCGCGTTACCCCGGATAGCCGGCCGATGTAGTCCAGGGTCTTCGGATTATCATCGCGAAGCCCGAACCGGAGTTCCAGCACATTCTTCTCCATCGCATTCAGCCGATCCAGCCACCGGTCCACGAGCTCCCGCCTCCCGTTCTCATGCGCCAAAAGTGCCGGGGATACCGCATTCGTATCCTCCAGGAGCCCTCCCAGCGTTTCGCCGTCCTCGTCGCCCAGAAGCACATCCAGTGAATAGGTCTTCCGTGTCGCCTGCGAGAGCCGACGGACCATGGCGACCGACACCCGCATGGACCGGGCGATCTCCTGCGGAGTAGGTTCCCGTCCAAACTTCGTCGCCAGCCGCTGCTGGACACGGGTGAACTGCCCCAGATGCTCGGCCACATGGGCCGGAAGCCGGATGATCCTCGCCTGGTTCACAATGGCCCGCGCGATGGACTGGCGGATCCACCATATCGCATACGTGCTGAACCGGAACCCGCGCTTATACTGGAACTTTTCAACGGCACGGATCAGGCCCAGATTTCCCTCTTCGATGATATCTGAGAACGGAAGGCCTCGGTTGATGTATTTCTTCCCCACGGCGATGACCAGCCGGAGATTCGATTCGATCATCCTCGTGCGGGCCGCCTCATCTCCCTGTTCGATCAGCCGTCCGAGCATCTGCTCCTCTTCCCGGGTTAGCAGCGGATACTTCCGGATCTCCTTCAGATAGAGCTTGATCGCCTCGGGGTCGTCGTAGCCGCGCTCTCGTGAGCCGCGCTTCTCGCTTTCGACATCGGCATCACGTTCCTCTTCGCCCGGCTCCTGATCCCTCTCCTGGTCTTCGTCCTGTTCGCCATGATCATCATCGAATTCCTCTTCGATCGGATCTGTCCATGTATCGAGCAACGTCTTATTTTCGGCTGTTTTCATGTGGCTCCTTTCGCGCCGGCCGCTTCCGCGCCGCGCAGGCCGCGTCACTGTTCTCGTGATGCCCAAGCAGGACCTCAGAATCTTCCTCGACCTGTCGCTTGCAATAGAACGGGCACAAGCGATATCGCCCTTCATAACAATACTCTTTCAATTCGAACGCACTGGGGAAATACGAGGCCTGGGCTGCGCTGCAAATGCTCTTGTCTTTCCCTTCGCCGTCTTTTGACAGATAGGGGCAATCGGCGGAGTCTGCCTTCACCTTTCGCAGTTTGCTCGATGCCGGCGAGGAAACGCTGCCCTGTGTAGTTTTTTGCCAGTTCGAAATCACGAATTGATACTGCACTAAGAATAGCTGATTTGCTATCGGACTGGGCTGAAAGAAGCGTAGGACGGAGCGGAAAATTCTGTAGGATAAACTCTTACAACTTTGGTCAGAGCCCTACGCGGAGGGGAGATTCAAAGCGGTCATTCCAGCAACTTGTACTGTATAGCGTAGCGCGTGATGTCTGCATTTGTCCGGAAACCCATCTTTGACAGCAGTCTCGTTCGGTAGGTACTGACCGTCTTTGCGCTCAGCGAAAGCTCTTTTCCGATCGCCGTGACCGTCCGGCCGGACGCTAGCATCCGTAGGATCTGGAACTCCCGGTCCGAGAGGTCCTCGTGCGGAAGTCGCCCCCCGGGATGATCGAGACTCTCGGCGATGTGCTCAGCGAGCGATTCGCTCACATACTTGCGGCCCTCCAGGATCCTGGTGACGGCGGTCACCAGCTGTTCGGCAGCCGTCTCCTTGGTGAGATAACCCGATGCGCCCGCCTTGAGCGCTCGGAGGGCGTACTGGTCCTCCGGATGCATACTGAGCATGAGCACCGGCAGCTTCGGCCGCTCGGACTTGATCTGCTTGAGCACGTCGAGGCCCGATGCGCCCGGCATGGAGATGTCGAGCAGGACGAGGTCATAGCTCCCCTTCCGGATGCTCGCAAGGGTCTCCTGGCCGCTCGCGGCCTCGTCGACCACGTCGACGCCCGGAAGCTCCTGGAGGATCTGGCGCAAGCCCCTGCGCACGACGGCGTGATCGTCTGCGATAAGCACCCTGATCATCGGTTTCTCTCCTCATCAGTACGCCCCGTCCTCTGGCGGGTCCTGTCCGGGCCGGGCATCGTTCCGTCGGCAGGGCCGTCGGTCTCCGCCAAGGGGATCGACGCCGTGACGATTGTCCCCCGGCCGCGTTTGCCGCTTATCGAGACCTCGCCTCCCAGGAACCGGAGCCGCTCCTTCATGCCCATCAGCCCGTAGGACGCCGGATCGTCGATCTTTTCGGGAGGAATGCCCTTCCCGTCGTCCTCGATGGTCATGCGGAACCATCCTTCCTTGAAGTCGAGCGATATGGCGACGTTCCGTGCCCCGGCATGCCGGGCAACGTTCGTCAGGGACTCCTGCAGCACCCGGTAGATGACCGTGGAGCGGGTACGGTCCATCATTATGATCGCCGGCTGCGACCGGACGCTGCAGGTCACGCCGCTCCGTTTCTCGAACTCTTTTGCCGCCCATTCGACGGCCGCCTGCAGCCCGAAGTCGTCGAGCACGGTCGGGCGCAGCTCGGAAGTGATGCGCTTCACCGAATGGATGGCGCCGTCGATCAGATTGAGCATTTCCGCCGACCGTTCTCGCACCGCCGCGTCCCGGGACGGATGGTTCCGCTGCAACCAGGCAATATCCATCTTGAGCGCCGTCATGACCTGACCGAGCTGATCGTGGACCTCCCGCGCAATGTGGGCGCGTTCTCCCTCCCGGACGGCCTCTATGTGGGCCTGCAGATTGCGCAGTTCCACGTTCGTTGCGGTCAGCTGTTCGTGGTTCCGCCTTAGATCCTCTTCGATGCCGAAACGGAACAGCGCCTCACCGATGACATAGGCGTTCTGTTCGAGGACCTCGACGTTCTTGAGGGGCAACATCCCCTCCCGGTCGTCGGCAAGATGCATAGCGCCAACGACCTGCTCGCGGTAGCGGATCGGGACCACGGCCATCGATCGGTACCCTCTTTGCGCACACGCCTCCCGGTATCGATCCTCCCGACCTCTGGCAACCCGTTCAAAGAACGCCTGGAAATTGTTGGAATAGAACGACCCGCTCGGTGTCATGGCCATCCGGTCGAGGACATCCGGCTCTTCGAGAACAACGCGCGCGCAGAAACAGCTCTTCCCGTCCAATGCGAGCGTGCCTTCCGCATCGAGGAAACCGGCATCGAAGCCGCGGCAGGATGTGTACGAAATGCGCCCTTCGTCATCGGCCAGCCGGATGCCGGCGTGGCGGCACCCGCTCCAGGTCTGGATCAATTCGAGGGCCGAATCGAGATATTCCTTGCGAGAGAACTTCTGGGCATACATGGCCAGCAGCCTGTTGGTGACGGTCATACGCTCCTCGACCTCCCGTCGCTCGGTCACGTCCTGAAGGGAGAAAACCAGGAAGTCGACAGACCCGCCGGCATCGAGAATCGGAATGATGCTCATGTCCCAGTAGGACACGCCCCATTCAGGGTGATCGGAAAATAAAAAGGGCCGCGCTGCCACACGGTACGGTTCACCCGTCGCGACGACGCGCTCGAATTTCTCCTTGAGCTGGTCGGAGGGGTACAGATCGAAATAGTTTCGCCCGGGAAACTCGTCCTCACGTCGCCGGCATGCCCGAGCATAGGCGTCGTTGACGCGGATGAAATTGAGCTGCCTGTCGAGGAAGACGAGCGGCGTGGCAGCGTGCCGGAAGAAGGCCTCAAGAAGCCTCGATTGTTCGGCAAGCAGCCGCTCGGCGCGGTCTCGCTCACGGCGGCTCTCCGCCTCCCTCAGTTCGCGATCGACGGCAGGCACCAGGCGCTTCAGATTGCCTTTGATGATATAGTCGTGGGCGCCGGCCTTCATGGCGTCGACCGCGATGTCTTCGCCGATGTTCCCCGAGACGATGATGAAGGGCAGGTCCTTCCTGCTCTGCCGCAGCACGTCGAGCGCTGCCGTGCCGCTGAAGCTCGGGAGAACATAATCGGAGATGATGAGGTCCCAGGCATCATCGGCCAGGGCCTTGAGCATCGCATCCCGGGTCTCGACGCGCAGAGACTCCGGATCATATCCTCCCTTGCGCAGTTCGCGCACTAAGAGGAGCGCGTCGTCCTCTGAGTCCTCGATGATCAGGAGTCGTAGCGGTTTCGTCATGTTAACGTGCCGGGGGGACGCCGCGGGCCGGGTTCCGTCTGCCCTGGCCTCGACCGCCCCCCCACAGAGAGAAGTATACCACCGTTCCCGGTCCGTCCACGGAGCAGGCCCTCGTTTATCGGAATTCTCTTCTCGCCCTGCTGCGGTTCCCGTAACTGCGGGCGCCGGAGCGACCGACGTCATTTCAGCCAGCTGTCAAGGTGCTCCCTGATGTCCTTGCTGAACTGGTCCATGTCGAAGGCCTTATGGATGACGCTGTCCGCGCCGGCGTCGCAGGCGTTCCGCAGGTCCGCTTCGAGCGTCG
>JBAIYC010000392.1:0-8108 GCA_037916085.1 Nitrospirota bacterium
ACCATCAAGGGCGGACCATGAAACATATCATCTCAGTTCTTGTTGAGAACAAGTTCGGCGTTCTGTCCCGGGTGTCCGGGCTCTTTAGCGGCAGGGGGTTCAATATCGAGACCATCTCGATCGGCCCAACGCTGGACCCGACGATCTCCCAGATGACGATCGTGACTACCGGCGACGAGCGGATACTGGAACAGATCATCAAACAGCTGAACAAACTGATCGACGTCATCAAGGTCACAGACCTTGCGGACAAGGAGTTCGTGGAACGCGAGATGTGTCTCATCAAGATCAATACACCGCCGGAGCACCGGGCCGAGGCGCTCAGGATCGGCGATATCTTCCGTGCGCGCGTGGTGGACTCGACGCAGAAGAGCTACACGTTCCAGGTGACCGGTGATGAGAAGAAGATCGCCGCGTTCATTGAACTGCTAAAACCCATGGGGATCAAGGAAATAGTTCGTACCGGCAAGGTCGCCATTACGCGGGACTAAGTCTGCACCCGCGGATTCTGATCATGTGCGGCCGGATCCGGTCCCGCATCCCTGCCGGACATCGGGTGCCCGATGTCCGTCGCTATTCAGGGGGAAGCCCTTATGAAATGGTTTTCGAAGATTGTTCTTGCTGTCGCGATGCTGCTCTTGCTTGTTGCATGCGCACAGAAAGGGCCGGTGCTTCTCGAAGGCGTCATGTATAAGGCGCCCGAAGGGACGCGTGCAGGGACCTCGAAGAGCGTGGTCGGCGTCATGCCCTTTAAGGACGAGCGGGGAAGGGCCGCATCGGTTCTCGGCAAACGGACGATCGCCGATGATGTCGAGAACGACCTTGTCGTACAGGGGACGGTTGCCGATCTCGTTTCGGCCGGCATGAAATCGGCGCTGGCGGCGCGGGGGGTCACCGCCAAGGATGTTCCGGCGGGTAACCTGAACGCCGGGACGGTCATGACCAATGGAGCGAACATCATCATCGGAGGGGAGATCAAGTCCCTGTGGGTTGACGTCCTCTCCCGGCCGCTCAATGTCAAAGTGAGCGCGGAGGTCCAACTCCGCGTGTCGGTTGCGGATGCAGCGGACAAGAAGGTATTCCGGACGCTCCTCCTGAACAGCAAGGTCGAGCGGCAGGACGTCGCCTTCTCCTTCGACACAGTCGCAGACGCGATCTCGGAAGCGCTGACGGGTGCGATCGACCAGTTGATGAAGGATGATGAATTCAAGAAACATATTCAATAATATTCGTTCTGATACCATTCTTGAAAGGGGACAGCATGAAGCTCTATTACGACAAAGATACCGATCTCTCTATCATCCGCGGCAAGAAGGTGACCATCGTCGGCTACGGCTCCCAGGGTCATGCGCATGCGCTGAACCTGAAGGCCAGCGGTGTCAATGTCACTGTTGCGCTGCGCGAGGGATCGGCCTCGGTCAAGAAGGCTGAGAACGCAGGCCTTGTCGTGAAGAATGTCGCCGACGCGGTGAAAGACGCGGACCTCGTGATGGTGCTGGCACCGGACGAGCATCAGCGCAAGATCTACGCGGAGAACATCGAACCGAACCTCAAGAAGGGTGCGACGCTCGCCTTCGCCCACGGCTTCAACATCCACTATAACCAGATCGTGCCGCGCGCAGATCTTGACGTGATCATGATCGCGCCCAAGGCTCCGGGCCACACGGTGCGCAACGAGTTCGTGAAGGGGGGCGGGGTTCCCGATCTGATCGCCATCTTCCAGGATGCGTCCGGCAAGGCCAAGGACATCGCGCTGTCCTATGCCTGCGCCATCGGCGGCGGCCGTACGGGCATCATCGAGACCACGTTCAAGGACGAGACCGAGACCGATCTCTTCGGTGAGCAGGCGGTGCTGTGCGGCGGCTGCGTGGAACTCGTGAAAGCCGGCTTCGAGACGTTGGTGGAGGCCGGGTACGCTCCGGAGATGGCGTATTTCGAATGCCTGCATGAGCTGAAGCTGATCGTCGACCTCATGTACGAAGGTGGCATCGCCAACATGAACTACTCGATCTCGAACAACGCAGAGTACGGGGAGTATGTCACCGGCCCACAGGTGATCAACGATCAGAGCCGGGCGGCGATGAAGGAAGCACTGAAGAACATTCAGAGCGGCGAATATGCCAAGCGTTTCATCCTCGAAGGGGCGACCAACTATCCGGAGATGACGGGCCGGCGGCGGCAGATCGCGGCTCACCAGGTTGAGATAGTGGGCGGGAAGCTCCGCAGTATGATGCCGTGGATCACGGCGAACAAGCTGGTGGATAAGAGCAAGAACTAGCACGAGTCATAATTCAGGAGTCAGACGAAGTCCATGATGATGAAAAACTACGGCATCCCGGTCGCCACGGAAGGCTGGCCGTTCATCCTCCCGCTTGCGGTCGTCACTGCGCTTCTCTTCGCCTTCGGATGGAAGAACACTGCCTGGGTCGGTCTCGCGCTGACCCTCTTCGTGCTCTTCTTCTTCCGCGATCCCGAGCGTTCCGTGCCCGAAGGCGCCGGCGTGGTGGTCTCACCGGCCGACGGCAAAGTGATCGTGGTGAAGGACGTCTTCGAGCCAAATTATCTCAAACAGGACGTGAAACAGATCAGTATCTTTCTGTCGGTGTTCAATGTGCACGTGAACCGGGTGCCCATCGGCGGAACCGTGGAAACGGTGCAGTATAATCCCGGCAAATTCCTGGTGGCCTCGGTGGACAAGGCGTCCCTTGACAACGAGCAGACAGGCATAGTGATCTCCGACGGCAAGAACAGGGTCCTAGTCAAACAGATCGCGGGGCTCATCGCCCGCAGGATCGTCTGTTATGCCAAACCGGGCGACAAAGTCGAGACGGGCGAGCGGTACGGCCTGATTCGATTCGGGTCGAGGGTGGACATTTTCCTCCCGAAGGATGCTGACATCATGGTCAAGGTCGGCGACCGCATCAAGGGATCGCGGGACGTGATCGGGGTGATGAAGTGAGAAAAGGGATCTACATCCTCCCGAACCTCATCACGCTGTCCAGCATGTTCTCGGGATTCTACTCTATCATTGCGTCCTTCAACTCGGACTACGAGCGGGCGGCCTGGGCGATCCTGATCGCTTCGATATTTGACGTGCTGGACGGCTGGGTTGCGCGGCTCACACATACGACCTCAAAGTTCGGCATCGAGATCGATTCGCTCTCGGACGCGATCTCCTTCGGCGTGGCGCCGGGCGTACTGGTCTACAGCTGGTCACTTCAGTCCTTCGGCAAGATCGGCTGGCTGGGTGCCTTCTTCCTCGTGGCCTGCGCGGCCCTGCGGCTGGCGCGGTTCAACGTCCAGATGGGAAGCGAAGAGAAGAAGCACTTCACCGGGCTTCCCTCACCGGCGGCGGCGCTCATGATCGCGACGACGGTCCTGGCATACCAGGAGGGCATCGATATTTTGAGGCAGCTGCAGTACGAACGGCTTGCGGACATGATCAGCCTCGACTATTGGGTGCTGGCGCTCACCTTCATCGTCGCGGGGCTTATGGTCAGCAATATCACGTATCACAGCCTGAAGGAAGCCAACCTCAAGGAGCGTCGTCCCTTTGGCCTGCTCGTGGGTATCGTGGCGATCCTGGTGGTCATTGCCTACCATCCCGCGCTCGTGCTGTTCCTGATCTCGCTCGTCTATGTCCTGCTGGGCATCGGCGAGGCGCTCGTCAAGCTGTTCACCCGGAAGAAAGCCACGGCGTAAGGCTGGGGAGCAGCGGACGGTAAGAGACCGCTCCGGGCTCCTGCTCTTTATCCATTTTTTTCTTCCATCGGCATTGCCCGGTGGGGAGGCATCTATGAGCACCATCATCAAAATATTCGATACCACGCTCCGCGACGGAGAACAATCCCCGGGCGCGAGCATGAACACCACGGAAAAGATCGAGATCGCGCGGCAACTTGTCCGCCTCGGCGTGGATGTCATCGAGGCCGGCTTTCCCATATCCAGCCCCGGAGACTTCGAAAGCGTCCGGAGGATCGGCGAGGAAGTGGGAGATGCCGTCGTCGTGTGCGGCCTTACGCGGGCCGTTGCTAGGGATATCGAGGTCGCCGCGGACGCACTCAAGACCGCGAAGCGGCCGCGCATCCATACCGGCATCGGCGTTTCGGAGAGCCATCTTCAGCACAAGTTCCGGATCAGCCGCGAGACGGCTCTGGAACGGGCCATTGCCGCGGTCAAGCTTGCCCGCACGTTCGTTGACGATGTTGAGTTCTACGCCGAGGATGCGGGAAGGGCGGACCCGGCATTCCTCTACCGGATGGTCGAGACCGTCATCAAAGCCGGGGCTACGGTGGTCAACGTCCCGGACACGACGGGATATACGTATCCGGAGGAGTTCGGCGCGCTCATCCGGGGCATCAGGGAAAATGTGCCGGGTGCCGAGAAGATCACCCTGTCCGTACACTGTCACAATGATCTTGGCATGGCCACGGCAAACGCGCTCGCGGGGATCAAGAATGGAGCGGGACAGGTGGAGTGCACCATCAACGGGATCGGAGAGCGGGCCGGCAATACGGCCATGGAGGAGGTTGTCATGGCGCTCCGCCAGCGCCGAGCCTATTTCGGGGCCGACACCAACATCAATACCAGGGAGATCATGCGAACGTCGCGCTTGGTCTCGTCGATCACGGGTATCGTGATCCAGCCGAACAAGTCGATCGTCGGGGCGAACGCCTTCGCCCACTCGTCCGGGATCCATCAGGACGGCGTGCTCAAAGAACGTTCGACCTACGAGATCATTGACCCGGCCGACGTAGGGGCCGGCGGGTCCTCGATCGTCCTGACGGCCCGTTCCGGACGGCATGCGCTCAAGCACCGCATCGCCGAGTTGGGCAGTGAGCTCCCCGACGCAGAGTTCGAGAAGATCTATGAGGCGTTTCTCAGCCTGGCTGACAAGAAGAAAGAGGTCTACGATGAAGACATTGAGGCCCTCATCTCGGACAAGGTCAAACATGTCACGGAAGTATATGTCCTGAAGAGCCTTCGCGCCGAGAGCGGCACAGGGATCACGCCGTCGGCAACGGTCGAAATGCAGATCGACGGGAAGACCGTCAAACAGACCGGAACTGGCGACGGACCCGTGGACGCGGTCTATCGGACCATTGCGGCAATCACCGGGACGAAGAGCAAGCTCGACGCCTATCTCGTCAAGGGCATCACGGGCGGCACGGACGCTCAGGGCGAGGTGACGGTGAAGGTCGAGGAGAAGGGCAAGAAGGTCGCCGGACACGGCGCGGACACGGACATCATCGTGGCAAGTGCCAAGGCCTACGTGAACGCGTTGAACAAACTGGAGTATTGGAAGAAGGGGAAGAGGAAACAGAATTGATCTCGAAGAAGTGCGAGCGGCTTCCCGTCGTCCCGGGAGGGACGGTGTGTCACGGTACTTTCCGTGACCGCGACGCAAGAAGTCTTCTTCGAACGACCGCTGCCTGTGAGGGTTCTAGGGTTTGAAAGTATTTGATCGATTTCCGGTTGTCCTTCCCCCTATCTCTTCGTGGCCTACGTTCACGGTCATTACCGTTCTGTGCCTTAGCGTCTTTCTGTCCTACGCAAATTCCCTTCGCAACGGTTTTGTCAGAGATGATCATTATCTGATTGAGATCGATCGGGACACAGTCGGCGTCGAGTCCCTGCTGAAGGTCTTCACTGGTGCTCAACAACTTGTGGAAACCAACCCGGCACCCTACTATCGGCCAGTGAACCGCCTCTCCTATCTTGTCGACAAGTATTTTTTTGGGCTCGATCCTGCGGGGTACCACGCCGTCAATATCGCCTTGCATGTCCTCTGCTCACTATTGGTCTACTTCACGGTGATGCTCCTGGGAGAGAGAAGCCTGCTTGCATTCGGAACGGCGCTTTTATTCGGGGTACATCCCGTAAACACGGAAGCCGTCAATTTCATTGCTGCGCGAAACGACATTCTCGCAACCGTCTTCACGCTGGCGTCGCTCGTCGCTTTCCTGCTGGCAGAGAACCATGGAAGAAAGGCCGGATACTTCCTGTCGGGGCTGCTCTTCTTTTTGGGGATTCTGAGCAAGGAATCCGCGGCGATGCTCCTCCCTTTTTTGATCTTTCTCAAGGGCTATCGGAAGGGCGCAGCGCGGTCTGTTGCGGGCGGCCGTGCCACTCAAACAGATTATATTTTCATTGTTTTTCATCTTGTGTTCCTCGGGGCCTATATCATCCTGCGCTCTGCCGCATTGGAGGTTTCTTCGTTTTCAGCTGCGACGCTGACAGGGATCACCGACCGCCTGAGGATGCTGTTCTACATCGTTCCGACCTATTTCGGACTGCTCGTCGCACCGAATAACATGAAGTGCCTGTACGAGATTCCCGCCGGATTCGACGGCATTCTGTGGTCCCTGGTAGCCAAGTGGGCCATCCTGATCTCCGTGCTGTGCTATGTAATTTGGAAAAGAACGCCCATGGGGATGATCGGTCTTGTCTGGCTTCTGCTCAATCTGCTCCCTGTCAGCAATCTCGTACAGCTTCCGAGCAACTCGATGGCGGAACGGTATTTGTATCTTCCGTTGATCGGCGTCTTTATGATGTTTGCCGATGAAGCGGACGGGTTGCTCGGCCGCGACGCCGCAGGATGGCGACTGTTTGCTCTCTTTCTGGCCCTCGGCCTGGTCCTCGGCATGCTCTCTGCCAGGAGAAACCTGGATTGGAAGGACGAGTACCGTCTGGCCTTGAGCGAGGTCAGAGCGTCCCCGTCGAGCGCGCTTGCCCATTACAACCTTGGCTGCGCAACGTATTTGTTGCTGGGCGACCGCGCGCTGGCCGAGAAGGAGTTTACGGCCGCGCTCGCCATCGATCCCCAGTTTTATTGGGCGTCGTGGGCCAACTATTACCTCGGCGCGATCAACGTTGAAGCTCATAATTTGGATGGTGCTGAACACTATTTTGAGAATGCAACGAAGCGCGTGCCGTCCTTTTATGCCGCTCATTATGCCCTTGCATCGTTGCTTTACCAGAGAGGGGACAAAGAGGCAATCCGGCAGTATGACCTGATGCTCGGGAAGTTGAACGTGTTCTCTGCAAATCATATCGTTGAAATATGCAACAGAGTGGAAGAACTTGATCCGAGCCGAAAAGTACCCACGGGTACTGCATTGGCAAGGCGACGGAGCGTGACTGATGATGAGGCGGTGAGATGGCGGCGCTTCTACGCGTTTTCCAGCGGGACAGAATGGTATTATGAAGCCCAACACTTGCGCAGGGGAGTCGAAACATCAGTTCTTACCATGCAACGCCTCTCAAAGGCTGATAAGCGAAGGTATGCTCTACGGTTCCTGAGGTATCCTCTTGAAGCTACAGTCGAAGCGCGCATAACTTTTGAACTAAAGTGCCGAGAGAAGCTGTATAAGCCTACGTACCTGGCATTTCGGGATGAAAGCGGCGCCGTGCTTGGTCAGATCGATATGGAAAGGGAGGCCTTTCTGGCATATGAATACGCAGTGCCAGGTACAGCCCTGTCAGCGCTCTTTGCGAGCGTCTGCGGCAGGACGCAGTGATCCCTCATGGGCCAGCGAACGTTCTTAAATTGCCGCTGTTTGAATGCTGACAGCGCGGGCAGTTTCAGAAAGAAGTTGCGCTGAACAAACAGATATTGTATATTTTGCCACTATGCCAATGACGATTACGGAAAAGATCCTTGCCGCTCACTGCGGCAAGAAAGAGGTTGTGCCGGGAGAGCTCATCAACGCGAAGCTCGACCTGGTGCTGGCCAACGACATCACGGCGCCGATCGCGATTAAGGAGTTCCGCGCCGCTGGCGCGAAGAAGGTCTTCGACCCGGAGCGTATCGCGCTTATTCCGGACCATTTCGCGCCGAACAAGGACATACCGTCGGCGGAGCAGTGCAACCTGCTCCGACAGTTCTCCCGAGAGCATGACCTGTCGCTCTACTTCGAGGTGGGGAGAATGGGGGTGGAACACGCACTCCTTCCTGAACAGGGGCTCGTGGTGCCGGGCGACGTGGTGATCGGAGCTGACAGCCATACCTGCACCTACGGCGGCTTGGGGGCGTTCTCCACCGGTGTTGGCAGCACCGATGTAGCGGCTGCCATGATCACGGGAGAGGCATGGTTCAAGGTGCCGGA
>JBAIYC010000393.1:0-7700 GCA_037916085.1 Nitrospirota bacterium
CGCATGAGGCTCGATGCATCGGCATTCATCACCTTCTTCGAGATGCTCATAACGTTTTCAAGGATCGTGTCGAGGTCAAGGGAGGAACTGATGAGGCCGTTTACTTCGATGAGCGTGGAAAGACGCGCGATCTTCTGGTTCAGCCGCGCGATCTCGTCCCGGTTTTCCATGGCGTAAAAATATCATAGAAACAGCGGGATAGCAACGGGAAAGTGGAATCCAGATACCAGACGAAGAGACAACAGACTGCCAGAAGAAGACACACATCTGCTGTCTCAGTCTGTCGTCTGCTGTCTCAGGCTTCTGATCCTCTCCACCACCGGCGGATGGGAGTAGTAGAACGCTGCGTAGAGCGGATGGGGATGAAGGTTCGAAAGGTTCTCCTTCGACAGTTTGACCAGGGCGCTTGCCATTGCCCCCCCGTCGCCCGTGAGCTCGACGGCGAACCGGTCCGACTCCCGTTCGTCCCTGCGGGAAAGGAAGCTCCAGAGCGGTGTGAGCGGGAACATGGCGAGCGACGAGAGGAAGCCAAGAATGATCACCCGGGCATAGAACGAGGCGCCGGAAAGACCGACAAGGCCCGGCAGCCATGAGGCGTTCAGCAGCAGGGAGGCGAGATAGAGCCCGCAGAACGCCAGTGCCTCGGTCATGACGATCCGCTTCAGAACGTGCTTCTTCTTCCAGTGGCCGACCTCGTGGGCGAGGACCGCGAGGATCTCCTCCTGGCTCATCTGGGCAAGGAGCGTGTCGAACAGCACGATCCGTTTCACCCTGCCGATGCCGGTGAAATAGGCGTTCGAATGCGTGCTCCTGCGCGACGCATCGACCTGGAACACCCGGCTGACCCGCAGCCCCGCCTTCTCCATGAGCGAGCGGATGCGTTCCTCCAGCCCCTCGACCTTGAGCGGCTCGAACTTGAAGAAGAGCGGCTCGATCAGGACCGGCGAGATGTACATGAGGAAGATGCTGACCACGAGGAAGAACAGCCAGACCCAGAGCCACCAGAGCGCCGGGCTCCAGGTAACCAAGAGGAGCGCGCCCAGGACCATGACCGTACTGATGACCGACCCGATGGCCAGGCCCTTTAGAAGGTCGGTGAACCATAACTTTCCGGTCATCGTGTTGAAACCGTACTTCTTCTCGATGCGGAAGTTCCGATAGAGACTGAAGGGGATCCCGAAGACGGTCTGCGCCATGGTCAGGAAGAGCAGGAACAATACGCCGTTCCCCAGGAAAGAGCCCGTGAGCGTAGAGATCCAGCGGTCATAGATGCCGAGAAGACCCCCGAAAAGGAAGAGAATGACAACGATGTTGTCGATGACCGATTCGATGAGACCGAACCTGCTGTTCTCAAGCGTGTAGTCAGATATCCGGGCGAGCAGCGCCGGGTCCACAGCTCCTTCGAACTCAGAAGGCACCGTGTGGCCATGCATCTTGAGATACGAGAGGTTCAGGGAACGGAGCCAATAACGGAATGCGACAACGAGCAGGAAGAGGATCAGAAGGAGCATAGTCATGCGGCATCATACCGGGAAGGCGGAACAGCGTCAAGGAGTTCTGCCGACGGAGCGGCATTGCATACTTCGAATGGCAACAGGAAACAGCAGGAGTCAACTTCACCTACAACTGTGTAATGACAGTCGTCAAGCGGGAGGTGCAGAATACCGCTTGAAACAATGGAGGAGCCTTTCGGCTCCCCCCTGCACCTCCGAGGACAAATCATTAAATTATTCAATTAGCCAATTCACTGATCATGATTGACGGTTTGTTCACCTCGCACACACCACATATATTTTTTATCTCCCTTAGGGGCTCCCTGTATTCTGCTCATGGGTGGGCCTTCGCCAAAAGACAATGTCCACGCGGAAGATGGAGTACCTGTGTAGGTAGTCGCTGTCCAGTAAGGCCCGTCAATCGATACATTAATAAAGGGATGTCCCACTGGCAGTTTTGGTGCCTCACCCGGATCTCTATGAACCATGAGAGACTCTAATTGCTCGATTGTCGGGAGATGCCATCCCCACCGGTCGCCGGTAGGTTGGGTGACACACTTATTAATTGCTTCTGCCCAAGTCCATGTAGCGAGATTTACCGTCCTCTGCCATACAAGGCCTGTTTCATGGTCAAGCACCGCTGCTTCCCCCATGACCAGTTCAAACCGGGGACAGGCCGTTAAGTCGCACTGAAGTGTCTGGCTCCACGCTGGCGGGATGTTCTCCAGTTTATTGAGGACTTCATTCAGTATGGGCGGAGAGGGTGGGTCTGGACTGCCAGCGTTTCCCGTCGCTGGAAAGAACATCACCATAGCCATTGCCATCACGATTGCGGCACTAACAACAAATAGCTCTTTCTTACACATGGTTTGTACCTTCTTTCCGTTCGAGATAACTACAAACTCATTGTTTTCTGCCATCCCTCTTAATCTTAAAAAAAAAGTCGAGCACACCAAAGGCATCATCCTTCGGCAACTCGGCCATCTTGGTCTTTTAAGACCCGCCGCTTTCCGCCCCTGCCTCACTACAGGTTTAGCTTTGTCGGGAACTGATAAAAGTTAATCATACATAAAGAGATCCGTCAATTTCACTGATTTGCAACTGCTCACTTTGTTGCAGAGGGAGAAAAGCGTTATCCGTTATGGCAATGGCTGAATTGGTGAGAGGATAAAATCGTAGTGAGAAATCAGATCGCAGAAAACAGATTCAAAGTTGCAGCCAGGCTGATTTTTGTTGAAGAGAAGGATTCAGGAAGAATACAACGACCTCAGACGCAATCATTGATTATTAGACTTTGAAACTCTTTCACTTTTCTAAATATCTTGTCATTGCAAATAAATCCCGTAGCACCACAAGAGATCGCTGAGGCGGCCTGAATAGAGTCAGGCGTCTTTAATCGGTGTTCTGCGCGGAGTTTAGCTGCCCAGTCGGCAACATTCAGCGTCATTGAGACCCAGGCGAGATGCGGATAGCTGGTCAATAAAGCGTAGAATTTCATGACCAACGCTTCATTACTTTGACGGTACGGCTGCACCAACACTTCGAGGAGGGTCAATGTTGACGTTGCGGCTCGAGTCTTTCCTGCCTCAATGCGATCAAAGAGCGTTTCACAGAAGTGCGAATAGCGGGGATGGTGTTCCACAAAATAGATAAAGGAACTAGTATCAAGAAATACTAAAGAGTGCCTCTTTAGAAAATCCTCCAGGGATTGCGACGCTACCACGATTCGCGTTCCTTCTTGAGATGGGTCTTGGGATAGACTCCTTTACCTGTACCCGAGAGAGCAGAACGATAATTCTCTGGTTTCGGCATGATGATGGTGACATCATTCTTTACAACGACGAGGAGTTCATCCCTCCCCTTGAGGTGCATCGCCTCTCTAGCTTCCCGGGGCAATACGATTTGGTTTTTCGAGCTGAGCCGTACCGTAGTTTGCATTGAGGCACCTCCTTCACTGCTTTACATCTACCATAAAAAGTAAAGCAAGTCAAGAAAGGGGTTTTGGAGTATTCAGAATGATATCTTGTCTGTTGCGTCGATTGGAAAATCCGTGATAAACAGGAAGGAGCACGCGCTCGCAAAGCATAAGTCCTTATACATAATAATTGTTGAACGCAAAGTTTGCATACTGCACGTCATCAATCCTGATGAAAAATGCATTTACACTTCGGCCTATGCGGTTAATGTAATAACTGCCGTCCTGCCTTGCGACTTGGCCTGAGAACGGATATCGTTCTCCCTGTTTTTCGAGCACGAGCTCGACCTGTCCCCCAAGCGGAAGGGGCAGCTGCGGGCTCCCGACCTTTACTCCTCCACGAGATATGTCAATGGTGTACGCCACGCTCGATCCGCTCTTGGTCCTGACTCCCACCACGAACTCCATTTTCATTCTTCGGTTGACCCTTTTATCGCTTTCGTAGGAACCCATGAGAATCCTCAATCAGCAGTGGAGCCCCCACCGGCGGGAACCGGTGGCTCCCTTCAACAACGCGACCTCCCGCGACTTTCCTGAATCCCTCCCCCGGCATGAGCCGGGGGATTTCATGTCGCAGGGATTGATGTGATCAATAGCAGTATTAATGTGTTTGATCTCCTTTTCCCACAAGCCCCGCGTGGCCGTTACTTCAATCTATCCCAGGCATCGTTAATGGACTTTCGGAGCGAACCAGCTTCCTTCTTGGCCGGCTCCGTACTTTTCTTGAAACTATCATAGGCCCGGTTCACCCCTGCTCTGGGGTCACTTTCCGTCTTCGCTTTGTCGTCCTTCTTCATCTGCTTCTTCTCCGTGGCGCCCTTCTCTTTCTTCTGTTCTTTCTTAT
The DNA here is from genome assembly GCA_037916085.1 of Nitrospirota bacterium. GTDB lineage: Bacteria > Nitrospirota > UBA9217 > UBA9217 > UBA9217 > JAKAHZ01. The sequence goes on from JBAIYC010000393.1 coordinate 4,313, forward strand.
CATTCTTCTTCTCCTTCTTCTGCTGCTCGGCCGAGTTCTGCGCAAATGCTCCCTGTGGAGCGCCGCAGAGCGCCACCGCAACAACACAGCTTAACACTATGGCCACCGCCTTTTGCATCAGCTCTTCCTCCTCAAAAGGCTTCAACAACACTTTACCGAACCTCCTCAAGCTTAACAGAGACGAACTGCTTCTTGTCATTCCGAGTGATGCCGAGATTCACGACATCACCAATCTTGTACTTGTCAAATTCGTTTCGCATGTCATCATACGTGGCAACGGGTTTATTATTGACGCTGACGATGATATCACCCAGTATGATTAAGCCTGCCTGAACTTTGCTTATGCGCCAACGAGCTTCCATCGGACCTAAATCCCTCTCTGCCGATCTCTATCTATACATTAGGATAGCATGAGTTTCAGGAAGAACCAGCCACGGCCATCGTCAACTCGTGGTAGCCGCTGAATCAAATATCCCGGCAGTCAAATTCCAGTTCCTCCTCTAATTACCCTTCTCACTTGTCTGAGGCCCGAAGGTCAGTTGATATGCCAGGTACGCTGAAAAGCGGTTGTCGCCGGCAAGATCCCTGCCTGCGGAGAAAAGAATATGGTCCTCTTCGCTCAGATTAATGATGCCGCCGATATTGCAGCCGGTCCGGTCCCGGCCGCCTGACGTGTCCTTTCCAAAATAGAAGAGCTCCGCACCGAGCGTGACAGACTTGGTAATGTCGCGCTGCAGCAGCCATCCCAGTTGCCAGAAGTTCCTATTCCCTGAGCCCGGGTTGCTCCAGTATCCGCCGCCACCGTAGGTCGTCCACGGCCCCCAGCTCTTTTGAAGCCAGAGCGGAAGGAATACCGGCACATGTCCACCGCCCAGGCCACGGTCGCTGTCGCCCGTGGGAATATGCGCGAGCGGGAAAACGCCGACCTGCGGAGTCGTGTCGGTTTCATGAATGAAGCGATACTTCGCGCCGACTTCCGTGTCCCCAAGGCCGTATGTGGTCGGTCCTCCTTCCGGATGTGCAAAGGCGAACGGAACGAGAAGATGCAGCTGGAGATCGGGTACGACACCGTAGTTGAACTCGAAATGCGGGAGCGTCCCTTCTTTTCCGTCCTTGTTGTCGGCATATTGGGAGGCGATATAGAATTCGCCGTGCCGATACTCAACCGGTTCGGGGTCGTCGGTAACGAACGGCGGCCCAGCCCATGTCGGAGACCCAGCAAGGACGGAGAGAATGAAGAAGCCAGCGAAGGCGCAAATCAGCAGGCGGTTATAACGGTCGCTGTTCCCTTGCTGCATGCTGTCTTTCACCTTCGCGCCCTCGGCCAGAAGTGCATCGAGACCCGTGGTCCGATGTGGGTATCTTTACTGCGTGTACATGGGAGACCACACGCCTGAGTTGTCCGGTGGAGCGCCGCCCGGCCGTGCCGGGCTCACATTGCCGCTATGGTCCATGTAGTACGAGTCATAGTCGTTCGAAACGCTCTTGCACCGGCCCAGGGCATCGCAGACCTCCTTGGTCCCGAGGATCGTGTTGACGCTGCCTGACCGGCGCTCTCCGGGCCGCACATTGACCCCCTTGTTGGGATGATTGAGGCGGGACAGATCGCCCGAGGCGCTCTGGGCTGCGTTTCGCCGGACCTGGGCCGCGATCGCGTTCTGCATCGCCATCGCGCGGCCCGTCACGTCCTTGATCTTGCGCTTATATGCCTCATCCCAGCTTTTGCTGACCGTCCATGTCGCCATCATATGGTTCATGACGTAGCGTGCTTGCAGGGAGCGCAGGGGATCGGTGCTCATGAAGCCCGAGAGCTTATAGACCGCCCACCCCTGAATGGGGCCCGACTGGCTCGAGACGAGCACCGTGGTGGCGAAAACGTAGCCCTGCGTATCGCTGCACAGGAAGCTTGCCTCGCCGGCACTGGCTTGCGCCATTCCGCCGGATGACCGGGCTTCCGGCATGATCGATTGAGTGATGCTCTGCGAAAGGGAGGGCATGTCACCCGCCTTTGCCCAATGAGGGTTCTTGCAGAGGCGCTGCGCCGCGTACTGCTTCGCAAATTGGCTCCCCGTCTGGAACCGCTGGATCAGAAGGGAGCCGGCCTGCGTCTGTACGACGCGGCCCTCGACCCATCCCATCTGCGTGTAGACGGGATGGGGGACCTGTCGCGGCAGGATATCCGGATCATCGATGAACACCTGGACCTTCCCGTCCGGGCTCTTCGCGCGCAGGAATCCCCTGGCGTCCGTCGGGCCGTTCCAATGAACGCCACCGCTCACCTGCCATCCTTTCGGTACTTCGACAGTGAAGCTTTGTTCCGTGGGGTCGGTCCATGTGACGAAGGTCACGTCTCCCTGAGATGCTCCGGCCGATGCCGCAGGAACAGCAGCAAGCAGCATGAGGGCAACGGCATACACGAGCGTTCGCAGGTGGTGCTCTCCCCTTTGTCTGTTGCTCATCGGGTCCCCCTTCCCCATGGTCCCGCCGCTGTTTGCTTCGTTGCCGGGACCTGTTCTCCGCACTTTTAAGGAAATACGATTATTTCTTCTTAAGTGCTCCCGAAGCGAAAAAACCCGCGCCGGACATCCGGCACGGGTCTTCTTGAGCTGCGAGATCGCTTCGTGGCTATGCTCCTCTCAATGAGACACCACGTTCGGTGTTCACTTCCCGCCCCCGCTCTGGATGGCCTGATAGAGGCGCTGCACCAGGGCCTGGTTGTAGCCGTGGGAGGTCATGTTGGCGGCGATGCGGCCGCGGATGGGGAAGCCGAGAAGATAGAGGTCGCCGATCAGGTCCAGGATCTTGTGGCGCACGAACTCGTCGGGGTAGCGAAGCTCCGTGTTGATGACCTTGCCGTCGTACATGATGATGTGGGAGTGGAGGTACCCGCCGCCCACCTTGCCCATTTTCTGGGCCATCTCGATGTTCTCGAAGGTGTTGAAGGACCGGGCAGGTGCGATCTCCTTCGCAAAGCTCCCGTCCGCCGGGTTGAACGTGAGCTTCTGTTCGCCGATGGGGAGCGGATAGTCGACGCGCATGGAGATCTCAAAACCGTCGAAGGGCTCGGCAGAGAGATGCTTCTCCTGCTTCTTATGCTTTCCCACGCCGATCTTCTTGCGGATGACCGCGACCTTCGTGGAAGCGGCCTGCGTCTCGACGCCAGCTTCTTCGATAAGCCTGCAGAAGTCCATGGCCGAGCCGTCCACGTTCGGGATCTCCTCGTCCACTTTTACAAGCACATTGGTGATGCCGTACATGGACAGGACCGCCATCAGATGCTCGACGGTACGGACCCGCCGCCTGCCGTTTTCGAGCGTCGTGGAGTTTGCCGAGAAGGTCTTGGTTTTTCCGGCCTGGTCGAAATCCTCCAGGGAGGTGATGTGCCCGC
>JBAIYC010000394.1:0-5840 GCA_037916085.1 Nitrospirota bacterium
CCCGCCCGGTGCTCCTGGACGAAGTCCAGGGTCACGCTCATGATCACGATGGAGCCGATGATCAGGAAGCTGGCCACGTCTCCCGTGAAGGCAGATACGGTGCTGGCGCCAAGAAGGATGAGGACCAGGGGGTTCTTGAACCGTGCGAGGAACTGAAGGAGCAGCGTTCGCTTCCGCGGAGGGCGCAGCACGTTGGGGCCGGTCTGCCTGAGCCGTTCGGCAGCCCCCGCCGAGTCGAGGCCTGCCGCCGAGGCGTTCAGGCTCTGGAACAGCTCAGCGACCGTCCGCTGCCAGAACGCGGGTTCATTTGCCGATGCCGACAGATCCCGGGCGCTCCCCCTGCATGGATGCAGAACTTTCATCTGCCGCCCGGGCCGTGCGCTGAGACGTTCCCGGTGGGAGGCGAGCAGCCTCCTCTACAAGTATAGCAGTGACCGGGACGTCGTTCTTCTTTCTCGACAAACCGGCGAAGAAGCATTATTATGGTTCCCTCGTGCACCGGCGAGTCACAAGGAGAAGAGAGAGATGAAACTGCACTTCACCAGGAGCAACGGCCCTGCGGACGAGGCCATCGACCGGTTGATGGCCGACGTCGGCGACATCCGTCGGCCGGAATACGTGCGCGAGATGATCCTGGCCGCGCTCAAGGCGGGACAGGAGGATGACGAGAGCGCCGACCTCAAGCTCATGAACACTACGCTCAAAGAGATGCGCTTCACTTCCAAGGTCTTCGGCCCCTACCGGAACGTGAGGAAGGTCACGGTCTTCGGCTCCGCGCGGACATCGCCCGACGAACCGGTCTACGAGATGGCATGCGAGTTCGGCCGGAAGCTCGCCGAGTCCGGCTATATGGTCATCACCGGCGGCGGGAGCGGCATCATGGAGGCCGCGAACGACGGCGCGGGGCCGGAGCATTCCTTCGGCGTCAACATCCGGCTCCCTTTCGAACAGCATCCGAACCCGGTCCTCGTCGGGAACCCCCGCCTCATCACCTACAAATACTTCTTCAACCGCAAGGTGGCCTTCCTGAAGGAGGCCGACGCCGTGGCGCTCTTTCCCGGAGGGTTCGGCACGCTCGACGAGGCAATGGAGACGCTCACCCTCGTCCAGACCGGCAAGCGCAATCCCCTGCCGCTCGTGCTGGTGGACGAACCGGGCGGAACGTACTGGAAGAACTGGATCCGTTTCTTCGAGGACGAGCTTCTCGCGCGGGGCTACATCAGCAAGTCCGATTTCCTGCTCTTCGAGCGGTTCGATTCGGTGGACGCCGCGGTCAGGCACATCAACCGGTTCTACAGCCGCTACCACAGCCTCCGGTACGTCGAGGACAAGCTGGTCATGCGGCTCACGTCGGCGCTGACCCCGGAGCAGGCACAGGACCTCCAGGACCACTTCGCAGACATGTTGACGCCCGGCGGGAGGATCAGGCCTTCGGCCGCGCTTCCGGTCGAATCCGATGAGCTGGAGATCGCCCGTCTGCCCAGGCTCGTCGTGGACTTCAACCGCAAGGATTTCGGAAGGCTTAGGGCGCTGATCGACGCAGTGAACAGGTTCTAGGAAGGCTGACGCAGCGACACGCGGACCCGGCGAAACAGTACGAACGGCGTCTTGCGCAATGATGCAAAGAACGGCAGAATCGCAGAAACTGACTCTCGCAGAGTCGCAGAGGACAGAGAAAAAACCGGGGAAACAGCCGTCCCTCGCGAAGGCGCAGAGACGCAAAGCACGATGAGATATTGGGGAGGACCTTATCGGGCGTATTCCTTCCAGAAGTGCACCTGGGCCTGCAGCTTCTGCACGTGGGCCTTTACCACGTCGCGGATCGATATGAGCCCCACGATCTCTCCCTCCTCCACAATCGGCATGTGGCGGAAGTTCTTTGCCACCATGACGGCCATGACCGCGTCGTTCTGATCGTCCGCCTCGGCCACGAGCAGGTTCTCACTCTTGACCATGATGTCCGCGACGCGGATGCCGTCCATATCGCAGCCGGTCTTGCCCAGGATTCGCACCACATCGCGCTCGGTGACGATGCCGCAAAGCTTGCCGTCATCCTCGACCAGGAGCGCGCCGATGTTCTTATCCATCATGATCCGGGCGACCTCCGGGATGCCTGTATCGACGTCCACGGTCAGCACCTCGCTCCCCTTTTCCCTCAAGATGTCCCGTATGCTCATGGATGGCCACCTCCTCGAAACACTGCATGCTCCGGGTCGCCCCGGAACTGGAGCCTGCGGATCTACTGCAGGAAGGCCTGCGCCAGCCCGCTCAGGCGATCCAGGGGCTGCCAGTAGATGCCAAGGAGAATCGTCAGCGCAGTGAGCACCGCCAGCACGGCGTAGGAGAGCGAGTGCTCGACGGTCCGCACCGAGAGTGCCGCGCCCTTCACGCGACGGGACAGGAACATCATCCTCACGACGCGCGCATAGTAGTACAGCGAGATCACCGTGTTGAGCACGGCGACAACCGCAAGCCAGTACAGGGCCGGCCCCTTCCGGATGACGGCCAGCAGCAGGTAGACCTTTCCGATGAAGCCCGCGAACGGCGGGATGCCGGCAAGCGAGAAGAGCGCGATCGTCATGGCCGACGCCAGGAAGGCACCCGGGGCGCCCTTCCAGCCCAGCCCTTCATACCCCTCCAGCCGTTCGGTGTAATACGCGTTCGAGACCACGATGGCCACGAGGAAGGCGGCCAGGTTCATGAGCAGGTACACGGCGAAATAGAAGAATGCGGCGCGCACGCCGAAGAGGCTCCCGCTCGCCACGGCCATGAGCGCGTACCCGGCATGGGCGATGCTGGAATAGGCCAGCATGCGCTTGATGTTCCGCTGCGGCAGGGCCGCAAGGTTCCCCACGGTCATGGTGAGCGCCGAAAGCGCCGCGATCGTGAAGGTCCAGTCGGCCTGTGCCGTCGCGGCCGCCTCTGTTCCGGGACCGAAGACCTGGTACAGGACCCGGATCAGGACTGCGAATCCCGCGGCCTTCGGGCCTACGGACAGAAAGGCGCTGAAGGCGGTCGGTGCCCCTTCGTACACATCCGGGCTCCAGAGGTGGAACGGGAACGCGGCGATCTTGAATCCCAGGCCCGTCAGAATGAACGAGACTGCGATGACGAACATGGCGCCGGAAACCTGGTTCGAAACGAGCGAGGACATGATCGCGCTGAAGTCGAGGGAGCCCGTCAGGCCGTAGAGGAGCGAAAGCCCGTAGATCATCACGCCGGACGCGACCGCCCCGAAGAGCAGGTATTTTACCGCAGCCTCGGTCGTCCGCTCGTCGCGGTCCACGAATCCTGTGAGCAGGTAGGACGTAAAGCTCAAGAGCTCCATGCCGAGATAGAGCATGAGGACGTTGTTCGAGGCCACGAAGAGCATCATGCCGAGCGTGAGCGTCAGCGCAAGGATCACGTACTCGACCGCGTCATGAAACCGCTTTGCCGTCTCCCGCGCCGCAAGGGAAAAGACCAGGAAGAGGATGCCCGAGACGAGGCAGAGGACCTTGAAGACGTGGCCCAGACCGTCGCTCCGGAGCATGCCGAGGAAGAGGTCCTTTGGCACCGCCGGGTCTGCGAACGAGGAGAGCTCGAGCACGAGCGCCGCGGCGAGGGCTGCGATGCCGAGAGGATAATACAGGTTCGGCACGTTCCGCTCCGGCTTCAGGAAGAGGCTCACCGTCAGGAGAAGGATGACGGAGAGGGCCAGGAACGCCTCAGGCGCGACGTATCGGAGGCTTTCGAGATTGTTCATGCTCTTTCACCGGTCCAGGCATCCGTGCAGGAAGCCGCAGGGGCGGAAGCGGCGGCGGTGCACGGCCGTCTCGTCCCGGCGCTCACAGCGCCGCAAGCACCAGGGCGTTCAGCGAACCCAGCGTCGACCGCATCAGGTCCAGCACCGGCTGGGGGTAGAAGCCCAGGACCACGACCAGGACCGCGAGCGGAACGAGGCTGGCAGTCTCCCGTGCCGACAGGTCCGGCAGGAGCGCGTACTTCTCGTTCACCTTCCCGAGGAAGACGCGTTGGAGCGTCCAGAGACAATAGCCCGCGGTGATGATCACGCCCGTGGCCGCGACGGCGGTCAGGATCTTGAAGGACTTGAAGGCCCCCAGGAGCACCAGCGCCTCGCTGATGAAACTGTTCAGTCCCGGCAGGCCCAATGCCGCAAAGAAGGCCAGGAAGGTGACGAAGGCGTAGTTCGGCGTCACCATGGCCAGGCCGCCGAAACCGTCGATCTCGCGGTGGTGCGCCCGGTCGTAGATGACGCCCACGAGCAGGAACAGCATGGCCGTCACCACGCCGTGATTGAACATCTGGAGCACCGCACCGTTCAGCCCCTCATCGGTGAAGCTCGCCATCCCGAGCACGACGTACCCCATGTGGCTGATGCTGGAGTAGGCCACGAGCTTCTTCAGGTCCTTCTGCGCCATGGCGCAGAGCGCCCCGTAGATGATGTTCACCGTGCCGATGGCCGCCAGGAAGAGCGCCAGGGAGCGCGTGACATCGGGCAGCATGCTGTAGTTGATCCGCAGGATGCCGTAGGTCCCCATCTTGAGCAGGATGCCGGCCAGCACCACGCTGATGGCCGTGGGCGCCTCCACGTGGGCGTCGGGCAGCCAGGTGTGGAAGGGGAAGAGCGGGATCTTGATCGCGAAGCCGATGAAGAGAGCCCACCACAGGACCGCCCGGTAGCCCAGCACCGCGTTGTTCCTCGCCAGTTCGGTGAGGTCGAAGGTGTGGGGCGTCGTGGCCAGGTAGCCGTAGATGATCACGAGCAGCATCAGGACCGACCCCACCAGCGTATAGAGAAAGAACTTGATCGCCGCGTACTCCTTCCGCGGCCCTCCCCAGATCCCGATCAGGAAGTACATGGGAAGGAGCATCACTTCCCAGAAGATGAAGAAGAGGAAGAAGTCCAGGGCCACGAACACCCCCATCATGCCGGTCTCGAGCAGCAGAAACAGGAAATGGTAGCCCTTCACGCCTTTCTCGATGCTCCATGATGCCAGCACGCAGAGCGGGCAGATGAGCGCGCAGAGCAGCACCATGGGCATGCTCAGGCCGTCGACGCCGACGAAATACTGGATGTTGTAGTCCCTGATCCACGGGAAGCGCTCCACAAACTGGATGCCGCTGCCGGCGGAGAACCCCGCGGCACGATGATCGAACCCTCCGTAGAGAACCGCTGCCAGGACGAGCGGCAGGGAGGTGAAGACGAGCGCAGTCCACCGGACCGCGCCCTTTCGCTCCCGCGGCAAGGCGAGAACGATCAGCCCCCCCAGGAGCGGCAGAAAGGTGATGAGCGTCAGGATATGGTCAGCGATGAATTCCCACATGTGACGTCCTCCCGGTTCATGGAACGCTCGAGACAGGACAGCACGACAACAGGATCGAAGCCATTGTGACCGCTCCGACCGGCGCATCCCGGCATCCGGTCTGTCGGTCTCACAGAACGATCGTGATGACGATCCCCGCAACGACGACCAGCACGAGCACCAGGACATAGACCTGGACCCTGCCGGCCTGGACCTTCCGCACCTGCTCCCCGAAGGCGATCGTCGAGTCCGCGACCAGGTTCACCGCTCCGTCGACATACCGCTCGTCGAACCATCCCGAGATGCGCGCCTGGGTCCGCACCGCAAGACCGCTCAGGTTCACGAGCAGGTCGATGGCATACTTGTCGAAGAAGGCAAGCACCTTCGCCAGCGTCTTCGTGCCGGCAACAAAGAGGACCCCATAGACCTCATCGATGAAGTACCTGTTATACACGAGGCGGTGGACGGACCGCAGCCGCCCCGCCAGGATGTCCGGGAGCCCCGGCTTCCGGACATAGAAAAGGTACGCGGTGA
>JBAIYC010000395.1:0-12582 GCA_037916085.1 Nitrospirota bacterium
TGCGGTATGCTTTGGAGCCCATGAGCGGGATTGAACCGCTGACCTCATCCTTACCAAGGATGTGCTCTACCAACTGAGCTACATGGGCGCACTGCGAATTTGAAATTTCAGACCTCACATTTCAAATCGACCGCAAAAAAATGGAGCGGGCAACGGGATTCGAACCCGCGACCCCCAGCTTGGAAGGCTGGCGCTCTAGCCAGCTGAGCTATGCCCGCACTCCGGTATCGACAACTGGTGGGGAGAGGAGGATTCGAACCTCCGTAGGCGCATGGCCGACAGATTTACAGTCTGTTCCCTTTGGCCGCTCGGGAATCTCCCCGGATCATCTTGCTGAGCATCCAGCGCTCTGTGTATCATTGGAGCCACCGGAGGGACTCGAACCCACGACAGGCTGATTACAAATCAGCTACTCTACCAACTGAGTTACGGTGGCGGATTCTGGAAATCCCTGGGCACACTTCGGCTATGTCCGTTTTTTTGCGGAAGTTGATATTTTATCCGAGCGCGGCCCTGCTGTCAACAGAAAACTGAAAAAGAGCTATGGATGATAAGACATTGCCGGAAGGCTGTCAAGGGGATTTTCGGGACCGCTGCCGCAGCGCCTCATACAGCAGGATTCCCGCAGCCACGGAGACATTGAGAGAGCTGATCTTTCCAAGAAGAGGCAGGGTAAGCACATAGTCGCACCGTTCCCGCACCAGGCGGCGGACCCCCCGGTCCTCTCCGCCCAGTACGAGAGCCGTGGGCTGCACCAGATCGGCATCCCAGTAGACCGTCCCACTGGCAGCTTCGGCACCGGCCACCCAGATACCCGCTTTCTTAAGCTCGTCGAGGGTGTTGGCGATGTTCACGACCTTCGCCACAGGAACATGCTCCACAGCTCCCGCTGCGGCCTTGGCCACGGTCTCGGTCAGGCCAGCTGCTCTTCGCTCGGGGATAATTACTCCGTGAACCCCGGCGGCATCCGCTGTCCGCAGGATCGCCCCCAGGTTTCTGGGATCTTCCACGCCGTCCAAGACGAGCAAGAGCGGTGCCTGGCCCTTCTGCATCGGCGCCTGCAAAATGTCATCAAGGGAAGCGTACTGCTTGGCAGATGCGAAAGCGATCACGCCCTGGTGGTTTGCGCCCGGTGCCTCCCGGTTCAGCGATTCGCGGCCAACGTAACGGACCTCTGCACCGCTCTCCCGTACGAGCCTCAGGATAGTCTGGAGTTCGCGGTCCCGCTTCCGCTGGTCAGCTATAAGAATCCGCCGGACGGGCCTGCCAGCCTTGAGCGCCTCCAGCACGGGAATGACGCCGATGATCTTCTCGGAGGACATGGTCGTAAGAAAAAAACGAACACGAATGCACGCGGGGACGAATGACACGCATGCATGTTATCCATCGGAAAACATTCGTGACATTCGTAGTAGTCGTGCTATTCGTGTTTCCGCTTTGTCGCGATGATCGGTCTTCCAGACTGCTTACTTCGGCTTCCAGACCGTACCACCGGCACGGTCAAAGAGCGTCACACCCGCGTCGTCCAGCAGTTTCCGGACACGGTCCGCCTCGGCCCAGTCCTTGCGGGCGCGCGCCTCGTTGCGAAGATGAATGTATTCCTCGATTTGCTCCATTGACAGCGTGATCTTGCGCTCGCTGAGACGCGCCTCCTGGAACCATTCCTCCGGTTCCCGCAAGAAAATCCCCAAGGTCTCAGCGACGTTCCGGAACGACTCCCGGGCGGCATCCAAAACGGTGTACGCCGCTTGTTCGTTCTTCTGCGCACTGTCGGCGAGATACTTGTTCACCTCGCGGACCAGGTCATAGATCAGTCCAATGGCCAAGGCCGTGTTGAAATCGTCATCCATCGCCTCCTCAAAGGCACGGGGAAGCCCCAGGACCTTGTCGTAGAGCGGACGATCGGCGGACTCGATCACCTCTTCGGGCCTGACCGAGGGAGCGCGCTTCCCGGCCAAGAAGTTCTTGATCCCTTCCTTCATGGTATAGAAACGGTCCAGTCCGGCCCGTGCATCTTTCAGGTTCGCGTCGGAAAAATCGATGGGGCTTCGGTAGTGGGTCGAGAGGAGAAAGAGCCGCACGATCTCGGCGTCGAACTTCTCGAGGATATCCCTGATAGTGAAGAAGTTCCCAAGGGACTTGGACATCTTTTCCTCGTTGATGTTCACGAACCCGTTGTGGAGCCAGTACTTCACGAAGGGCTTGCCGGAATATGCCTCGCTCTGGGCGATCTCGTTCTCATGGTGGGGGAACACGAGGTCCTTCCCGCCCGCGTGGACGTCGAAGGTCTCACCCAGGTGTTTGAAACCCATCGCGGTGCACTCGATGTGCCATCCCGGCCTTCCCGGGCCCCAGGGGCTGTCCCAGGCCGGCTCGCCCGGCTTCGACGCCTTCCAGAGCGCGAAGTCCAGCGCGTACTCCTTCCGTTCATCGACCTCGACGCGAGCGCCCGCGATCATGTCGTCGAGGTTGCGCTTTGAGAGCTTGCCATACTCGGGAAAGCTCTTGACGCGGAAATAGACATCCCCGTCGACAACGTAGGCATGCCCCCTGTCAACGAGCCGCCGGATGACCTCGACCATTTCCTTGATATGCTCCGTGGCCCGCGGCTCTACGTCCGCATGGGCAACGCCCAGGCGGCCCATGTCCTCTTGGTAGGCATCGATGTACTTCTGCGCCACCTCGGCGGCGGTGATCCCCTCCTGCCGCGCGCGGTTGATGATCTTGTCGTCAACATCGGTGAAGTTCCTTACATACTTCACCCGATACCCCCGGCGGCGGAAGTACCGCTGGATCACGTCGAACACCACAGCTCCGCGGGCATGGCCAAGATGGGAGAGATCATACACCGTCACACCGCAGGCGTACATGTTCACCATGCCGGGTGTCACCGGATGAAATTCTTCCTTTCTGCCAGTAAGGGTGTTGAACAGCTTGATCATGGATGCGCTGCTCTCCGATCGTCGGTCTACCAAATAGCCGGAATGAGGAAACGATTGTATACGCCAAATGCGCGCGTTGTCAAGGATTTTCGCGGGCCACTCAACGCCGTCGCCAACCCTCCGCCCAGGATGAGGCGAGGCATATCATATAGCGAAAGAATCGCGGACTGCGGCGTAGCATGAAGGAGCGACATGCAGCAGAAAGAACCTTCAGACCTTTCTCGAAGGAAACAGTCTCTCTGCTTTTGTCCCGGAAGGACCGTTGTGTGCTAGTATTGTAGCAGAGATTTTCCGTCACAGGAGCATCGCATATGGGAGAAGAGACAGTGCGGTTCGTGGTTCACGAGCACGGATCGAAGCGTCACCACTACGATTTCCGGCTCGAGATTGGCGGCGTACTCAAGTCCTGGGCAGTGCCCAAGGGACCTTCCCTTGACCCTTCGGACAAGCGGCTTGCCGTCATGGTCCCCGATCACCCGCTGGAGTACATCGATTTCGAGGCGGTCATCCCCGAGGGCCACTACGGCGCCGGGCCAGTGGTGGTCTGGGATAGCGGTGAGTTCGTGCCCATCGACACCGACGATACGCCAGCAGCGATGGCGAAGGGACGGCTGAGCTTCGAGCTGAAAGGAAAGAAGCTGAAGGGCGTCTTCGCGCTCGCGCGCATGACTCACCTGCCGAGGAGCACGGGCAAGGAATGGCTCCTGATAAAGAAGAAAGACAACCACGCGAAGGCAGGCTATGAGATTGTGAGCGACCTCACACCGGCGCGGCTCAAGAAACTGAAGGAGCGGGTCCCTCCCTGCGAAACGGAATGAGCCGAAAGAACCTTTTGTTCGGACCACGGAGCTGGCAACGCACTCGTTGGGGTCTACTGCTTGCCGTCCAGCCCCCATTTCACCGCACCTCTGGCCGCGATAAAGAGGAACAGAAAGCAATAAAGCACCGCCAGTTCGCCCTTGTTCACGGCAGGGAAGAACGCAGCCCCCGTCTGGAACTTCCAATGGAACTGAATATAGGCCACGGCCATCTCGCCGCTGCAGATGAACGCCGCCCAGCGAGTGCCCAGTCCCAACACGACAAGGGTCCCGCCGACCAGCTCGATCACGCCGCCGATCCAGAGTTGCGAGCCCACCGGCGGCTGAAAATCAGAGAGCACGCCCAGGACCTTCTGTGCGCCGTGGAACAGGAACATGAATCCCGCCACAATGCGCATCAGCGCATATGCGTGGTCCGCGTACTTCGCAAGCTGCTTCATGAGCATGTCCTCCCCACCCGGACAGGACCGGAGATCGCCCACAGATAATATATAGTATACATTGTGCCTGAGGTTCGTGGTACGGCCGATGGATCAGCTTCCATCCTGACCGGCTCCTCGCGTTTGACTCTGCTCCGACTGTTTGGTATCCTCGTCCTAAACGGAGGGGCCTTATGCCCCTTTCGGGAGAGGGTTGGCTGAGGGGCGGTGCGAATCGTCCTGGCAGGGCTTCGTACGAGCGCAGGTGGTTCTGTTTCGCCGACACCGCGGGCAATGCAAAAATATCTCGCTTCTTCGCTCGGGATAAGGATATCATGCACTGCGAAATTGCCTGTCGCAAGATCCGCTCCTCGCAACGACAATTCGGACCGCTTCAGTAAAGTGCCCGATCCCCCGTACCGGCACAATGGGGTGGCTTTCGATGCCTCGGCCGGAGGTTGTCGTCATGAAGGCATTTGTCATCACGAATCTCGCCAGTCTGTCGGAAAGCAGGATGCCGCTCAGGCTTGCTGACCTTCCCGTGCCCGAACCTGCCCAGGGCGAGATGCTCGTCAAGGTCTCGGTCTGCGGCGTCTGCCACACCGAACTGGATGAGATCGAGGGAAGGACGCCGCCGCCGAAATTCCCGGTCGTCCCGGGCCATCAGATCGTCGGCACGGTCGAGGCGCTCGGCCCCGGGGCCGCGAAGTTCAAGACCGGCGACCGCGTCGGGATCGCCTGGATCCATAGCACCTGCGGTACCTGTTGGTTTTGCAGATCGGGACAAGAGAACCTCTGCGATGATTTCCGGGCGACCGGGAGGGACGTCAATGGCGGGTACGCAGAATACACGACCGTCCCGGAGGCCTTCGCCTATCCCATCCCCGGGGTGTTTTCCGATGCCGAGGCTGCTCCGCTCCTCTGCGCCGGCGCCATAGGCTACCGGTCGTTGCGGCTGGCGGGTATCAGGGACGGCGACAACGTAGGGCTCACAGGGTTCGGCGCTTCGGCCCACCTTGTCCTCAAGATGGTGAAACATGTCTATCCTACGTCAAAGATCTTCGTCTTCTCGCGCTCCGAGGGAGAGCAGGCCTTCGCCGAGGAGCTGGGCGCGTTCTGGACGGGAGACATGCAGACCGATTCGCCGGAGCAGCTCAATGCCATCATCGACACAACGCCGGCCTGGGCGCCGGTGGTCCATGCCCTGGGGAACCTGCGGAAGGGTGGCAGGCTTGTGATCAATGCGATCAGGAAAGAGGACGGGGACAAGGCCACGCTCCAGGAGCTCCAGTACGAGCGGGACCTCTGGATGGAGAAGGAGGTCAAGAGCGTGGCGAACATCACCCGGCGGGACGTGGAAAAGTTCCTGCCCCTCGCAGCGGAAATCGGGCTCACACCGGAGGTACAGGAGTATCCGCTGGATGCGGCGAACCGGGCGCTCCGGGAACTGAAAGAGAGGAAGATACGGGGAGCAAAAGTGCTCCGGATATTTTGAACCACGAATGCTTGCACACGCGGGTCGGGCTGAACGCCTCATGCCTTCCCCACCCCGCCGTATCGCGTACCGTGCATCGTTCTATACTATAATAGTAGGGACAAATTCTGCAGCGGATCCCGGTCCATCCGGATCGATGCAATCATTCAGAACGGAGGAGAATATGAAGAAGATCGGCACCATCATCGTCATCGTATTTGTGAGCTTCGCCTTGGTCGCAGTCTCCGCGTGTACGACGGTTAATCCGTACACTGAGGAGAAGCAGACATCAAAGGCGACCGAGGGCGCAACCATCGGCGGCGTGGCAGGCGCGATCCTCGGGGCGGCCCTGGCAAGCAGAGGGTCGCGGGTGGAGGGGGCGCTCATCGGGGGCGGCATCGGGGCCATCGCCGGAGGCGGGGCGGGCTATTACATGGACGTACAGGAGAAGAAACTGCGCGACAAGCTGGAGGGCACGGGCGTGCACGTCGTTCGACGGGGAAACGACATCCAGCTCGTCATGCCGGGGGACGTGACCTTCGAGACGAACAGCTCGAGCCTCAATTCCAACTTCTTCGAGGTGCTTGATTCCGTGGCGCTGGTCCTGAACGAATACAAGTCGACGCTGGTCACCGTCGCGGGATACACCGACAGCACGGGCTCCGCAGACTATAACCAGAAACTTTCGGAACGACGCGCGACCACGGTGGCGCTCTATCTCCACGGCAGGGGCGTGGCCCAGCAGCGGCTGGCCGCCATCGGCCACGGAGAGAACAATCCGGTCGCCAGCAACGCAACCGCCGAGGGACGGGCGAAGAACCGACGGGTCGAGATCACGCTGGACCCGATCACGAAATGAGAAGTTCGAAAAGCCTTGCGATAAAGGCGAGGATCGGTGCGCAGGGGGTTCTTCTCTGGCCCCGTCCGTCATTCCCGCTTGTCCCCTTCTGATCATGGGCGCGACCGGTGCCGCCCGGCGGCGAGACCGGAGCGGGACGCAGTCTCAAAAGATGCGAGACGAGACCATATTGTCACTCTCGAAGAAGGCCGATTGATCCAGCTTCGCCTGGCTGATGCTGCGGCATTCTGATAGCGTTTTCGCCAGGTGAAATAAAGGCTGCCGAAGGCAGATTCTATGTTTCTGACGATCCTGCTCATCGTCCACGTCATCGCGGTCATCATCTGGATCGGAGGCGTAGCCTTCGTCACCCTCGTCATCTTTCCGATGATGTACCGGACCGAAGGGTCACTCCGGAAGGCTCTCCTCTTCCAGGGCGTCGAGCACCGCTTCGCCGGCTTGGTGAAGTGGCTCCTCGGCATCGTGGGCGCGACGGGCATCTACATGCTCTATGCGGAATTCGGCTTCGGCGTCCTGCTGGAGAAGCGGGGGCTCGGGATCCTTATCATGCTGGTTGCCTGGGCGCTCTATACCACGATCATCCTGCTGGAGCGCAGGATCTTCGGCAGGATATTCGCCGATCCCGAGAAGATCGACATGGACAGGGCGCTCAGGATGATCAACGGGATGCACTGGTTCCTGCTGACGATAAGCTTCAGCGCCGTTGCTGCCGGGATATGGTTTGCGCACGGCGGATAGTTCCTGGCGCGATCCGGCACCAACCTGCCCTTTTCCTTCTCGCCCCTTCTACTGATTGGCGTTGCGCGCGGCGTTGTGAAACGAGCAGGCAGCCGTGTCCCCCCACCCAAAAAAAGAAAGAAGAGGGCGCGTACGACGGCCCTCTTCTTCGTTCGTCCTATCGCTGTTTCCTAGAACTTCTTCGGGAACTGCTTGACGATCCCACCGGCCAGTGCATCGGCGATGGTGTAGATGTGCATCTTCATTGCCTCTTCCACCGTCGCTTCTGCGCCGTAGTCCTTGGCGACAACGGCGTCGATCTGGGAGATGTGATGGCCTCCATGCGTCATGAGCAGGCCCACGAGGGTCTCTTTCGGCCAGTTCTTAGGATTCGCGGAGCTCAGGAACGTCGCGATCTCCGTGGCGTTCGCTTTGAGCGTATCGACGGCCTTTCCCTTGGCAGCGCTGTCGCCCGCGATCGCCGCCGTCAGATACTCCCTAACAGCGCCGTAATGTGCGGCAAGCAGGCTGAACAGCTTGTCACCGGCCTCCTTCCCGTAGAACAGCGCAACGGCGTCCGCGATGCTCCTGGCGTTCTTGACCACGTTCTCCTCTGCCACCTTGGCCTCTGCTGCGTCGCCGTGGGCAGTCGCGAAAACGACGTTACGGACCCAGAAGATGTGGCCGGTCCAGAGATCCCGCAGCGTCAGCCGCAGGTCGACCGGCGTCATCTTGCCCGCCGTATGCATATGCTCGTGGCCCACGGCGGCAAATGCCGGCGATGAGGCCAGCATAACGATCACTGCCATGATCACCAGTCGAGCAAGAACATCCCTTTTCATGGTGAAAATCCTCCCTTCAGTTCAGCCAATTTCCTTCTCTTTTAAGTATAACGCTGTCGCACCGCGCGCGACTGCCGCCAGGTGAACGCCCGATGACAAGGGGCAGGTCATGCTAAAAAGGGATGCGATAGGAGCTCACGTTTCTCTGCCCTCTCACAGGTGCGCTACCATATGACCAGAGGGTAAATGGTGCACTATTCTGACAGGGTCACCCCTGATCGGGACTGATGCCGGGAGGAGAAACCAGATGATGAAATCAGGAGAAGTCCTCAAGAATTTCTACGCGGCTGTCGCGAAGAAAGATCTGCGCGGGGCACGCCGCTATCTGGCCGACGACCTCGTTTTCTTTGGGCTTTTTGAGACCTACCCGAACGCCGATGCCTACCTGTCCGCCCTGACCGGGCTGCTGGGGATCACGGTACGGCTGGATGTGAAGACTATCATCGCGGAAGGCGACCAGGCTGCGGTCTTCTTCGAACTGGAGACCAGGGCACCAGCCGCTGCGACGACGCTGGTGGCGGAGTGGCACCAGATCAGGAACGGGAAGATATTTCGTGTGCACTCGGCCTTCGATGGAAGGCCCTTTGCCGCCATGTTTGGTGGAGAAAAAGTGGCCTGAGCAGCGATCGGGGAAACAGGCGGACATCTGACGCGAACTGAACTGAATGAACGGGAGGTGTGGGGTCGAGGCTGAGAGTGCGCTAGATGTCGCAAAAGCTTTGGCCTATCCTGCGATTTCATCCTATTGAGCTACATTGCTATTTCGCTACATTGTATTTAGCATCTGATAATACTCCATGATGGTCCGGATGGATGCCATGGTCGCCCGATAGACGATCCACGTGAGCACAAGGATCACGATGGTGAGTCCGACCTTCCATTCGCGTTTCATACCGGGACGCCACCAGATGAGCGGCAAGGCCAGCGGTCCCACGCACAGAAACGCCACGATGATCGTGGACGTCCGGAAATACCATTTGACGGCAGTCTCTTTCCGGGAAGGGCGGGAGGAGCCATCAAGGAATTCGCCGCAGTGTTTGCACTTTATCGCCGCGTCCTGGATCTCTTCGGCGCAGTAGGGGCACTTCTTCATGGGTCAGATGAACGACACTTCCCTCGTCGCGGCTGTCACCACATAGCTGCGCTCGTTGTTCGACTGAGGGTCGGCGGGAAAGAAGAAGAACCCCGGCCTGCCGGGTTGATAGCCCTGGGTCGTACCGATCAGGGTCTCGTTGTCCTTAAAGACCACCTTGATCTTCCGGCCACCCACGCTCTTGGTCGGGTCGAACTCCTGCTTGTCCTTATACCCGGAATTACCGTAGAAATCCCTCACGAAGAACAGGGCCTTCAGGTCCTTGATATTGACCGGCACGGTCGGTGATTCCGGGTGTGCATCGGCTGGCGAGAGATGAAATACCTCTCTATTCGGCATGAAATCGGCGGTGAAGCCCTTCAGGACCTTCCCGTTCATGTAGCGCGCGACGATCTTGTTTTGGATCATCCTTTCCTCCCCTGCCCCGGGTATCCGGGGCTACTGTAAATGGCGCGACGGCGCCTTCTGCTCTTCCTCCGACGGGAGGACTCCCCCACCTGCCCGTTCGTCTGAGCTCACGTTGAAGCCTCCCCCGCAAGGGGAAGCCATCAAAAGGAACTTACTTGACGGTCGCCGCGCCCGCCTTGCAGGCCACCTCGTCCTGCGACCCAGTACCGCCCGAGCATCCGATCGCGCCGATCACTTTGCCCGCCTCGATAAGCGGGATCCCGCCACGGGAAGCAATGACCCCGTCAAGCGTCAAAAGATAGGTGTAATTATTCTGCTGGATGCCGTTCTCGAACACTTTGGTCTCCCGGCGGAAGGCCGCTGCGGCGCGCGCCTTGTGCTCGGCGATCTGGATCGAGGCAAGCATCGCCCCGTCCATGCGCTGGAAGGCGACGAGGTTGCCGCCCGAATCAACCACGGCAAAGTTCAGCTTCCAGCCGCGGTTCTTCGCTTCGGCCACTGCCGCGGCGATGGCCGCCTGAGCGCGTTCGAGAGAGATCGGCGCACCATAGGGGACGTCGAAGGGCATCTTTTCCGGCACGGTATCGAGCGGATTCGCCGGGGGCTGCTGTTGTTGAGCACGGACCGGGCCGGATGAGAGCGAAACGACAGCCATCATGAAGATGATCAGTACAGATCGTAACGACATGGCAATTCCTCCTTTGGCATATCAGTGGCTAACGGCGGAAAGCTACTTCCTTCGCCTTTCACCCCCGCCACTCGGGAGAGGACAGAGGTGAAGCGAACATGGTCCGTTCGCTTCAGTTGTATAGGGATTAACGGGAGGACGATGAAGAGGCCGGAACTACCGGGCAGATCCTCCCGATAGGATAAGGATACTGAACATAGTGACAGGCGTCAAGGAATGGAGCGCTATTAGTGCCCAGAACGACTACTACTCAAGTTGCAGAACGCCTACTTCCGCGCCCTGAACAAAGCGCCTTCTGTATATGGTGAAGTGCGGATGCCCGTCATGGCGGTGAAGAGGATATCAGAGAAACCGACCTTCCGAAGCGTCAAAAGATGGTCCCCGACCGGGACCGCGCCGCCTATTCACTGCGCCCAGGCCTCGGCGCTTCCAGCCATGCCCTGGGGCAGTTCCTTCTCGAGCACGATGTCGGCATAACCGAGCCGGCCTCCGGACCGAAGCACCCGGTAGATCTCATGGTAGAGCGTTTCCTTGTCGGGCGACAGATTGATGACACCATTCGACATTACAGCATCGAACGTGCTGTCACCGAAGGGGAGGCTCTCAGTTTCGATCTGTCCGACGTCAGCGTTCTCGACGCCCGCCTTCCGCAGGTTCTCGCGAGCCCGCATGACCATCGCCTCCGTCAGATCAACGCCTATGACCCGTCCCTCGGGACCTGCAAGCCGTGCCGCGACATAGAGATCGAATCCCGCGCCGCATCCCACGTCCAGAACCGCCATTCCCGGCTCGATGGAGAAGAGAGAGAATGGATTGCCCACGCCGCAGAAGGATTCGAGCAGGCCCGGGTCGGCCGCATCGACGATCGCGCGGTCATAGCCCAGCGCGAGCGCGCCCTGTCTTCCCGTTGGATAGGCGAAGAGCCCGGTGACAGAACGGGCCGCTTCGGCATATTTATCCCGGATCGAGCGCCGTATCTCTTCCGGCTTCGGTGCCTCACCGCGGACGCCACCGGCGCCGCCTGCCGGGGCTCAGACCGACCCGCATGATATATTCTTCAGTTCTTCCTGCATCGTGCACCTCGTGTCAATGTACTCGGACCAGAAACACTCTCTCCTAGCCAACAGCAGGCGCCTCTCGGTGAGGCGCAGAGTTCGAAGAGAGGACTCCTGTCTGCTTTCTTAGCGTCTTTGCGACCTTGCGAGAGATAGGCCGTGCCGTTTGTTTAGCCTTTTAGAGTACCTTCCCGAACCCTCCCTCGAAGGCGAACTCCTCGATCTTCTTCCGCTGCGACGGCTGCTCCCGCTCCTGAAGAGCAAGGGGCAAGTCCTCGGGATCTCCCGGCCTCCCGACAGCTGCCATCGCCTCCACCTGGTGATCGTCCGGCACGCCGAGGTCCTCCTTTGCCCTGACGTAGTCGAATCCCTGCATGCCGTGCACCACGAGGCCCATCATCGACCCATGGAGCGCAAAGCTGTACCATGCCGCGCCGGTGTCGTAGGAATGAGTGCGGGCCGGTTTGCCATTGTGATCGAAGGTGGTCTTGGAAAGAACGACAAGCAGGACGGCAGCGTTCCTGCACCCGGCCTGGTTGCCCGGCGTAAGCAGGTTGAAGAAGGTGTCCCAGTGCGGCGTGTTCCGCATGCCGTAGAGGAACCGCCAGGGTTGATTGTTGAACGAGGACATGGCCCAACGGGCCGCTTCGAGCATCCGCATGAGCTCCTCCCTCGTGATTTCCCCGCCCGTCATCGCCCGCGGCGACCAGCGGTTCAGGAAGATGGGCGGAATTTCGTGGCCGGGTTTACGGAAGTCCTGCCCCCGGATGTCGATCAGTACGCGCGGCATAGACACCTCCATGAGCGGCGGGGCAGCTGGCAGGCTTGCAATCCGACAAGCGCATGGGCCTGGCAGCTGACAGGCTCGTCAGCATTCCAGCTTGGTCGGCTGTTTCACATCGCCCTCTTATGTTGATAAGACCACACGGTCATCTTCGTCAGTACAGCGCGGCCATGACACTGCCGAAGATCGCCGCTGCGATCACGATGCTGATGGCGACGATGGTCGCCGCGACGATCCGGCCGAAATATTCGGCCACGGCCCGATTGCCTCCGGCGATCTCCTTTTCCTCGTCCATATTCGGCGTGAGGCGGGAAAGGACCCTTGGAATGAAAAGCGTCGAGAGGAGGACCAGGCAGATGCCGATGAATCCACCCACCACGGTGAACACGACAGTCCAGCCGATACTGACGAAGACATCCTGCATAGAAGACCTCCTACCCAAGAAAAGGCATCTCTGCAAAGCACGCGAAAGACGCAGAGAAA
>JBAIYC010000396.1:0-8445 GCA_037916085.1 Nitrospirota bacterium
TCGATCGCTTCGATCAGCGAATCGATGGACTCCATGTCCAGATGGTTGGTGGGCTCGTCGAGCATCAGAAGGTTCGCCGGCGAGACGAGGAGCTTGCCGAGGAGCACGCGGCTCTTCTCGCCGCCGGAGAGCACACTCACCTTCTTGAGCGCATTGTCGCCCTCGAACATCATAAGCCCGCAGATGGCGCGGGACTCGCCCTGCGCATGGTCGGGGTGGGCGTCCATGATCTCCTGGAGCGCCGTCTTCTGCGGCTGCAGCCGGTTGATGTTGGTCTGGCCGAAATAGGCGATCTTCGTGTTCGGGTGGAGCTTTACGTCGCCGCCGGCCGGCGAGAGCTCGCGAGCGAGGAGGTTCAAGAGCGTCGTCTTTCCTTTGCCGTTCTTTCCGATCACGCCGATGCGGTCCTTTTTGCCGACAGCGAACGAGAGGCCGTCGATGAGCTTGGGGCCGTCGGGGTCGAAGCCGAAGGACATGTCCTCCACGGTCATGAGCCACTTCGCCTCGAAGGGTGCGGACCGGAACTTGAAGTCCAGCGTTTCGATCTCCTCGAGCTTTTCGAGCTTCTGGTGCCGGGCCAGCGCCTTGATGCGGGACTGGACGGCGGAGGCCTTCGTGGCCTGGGCACGGAAGCGGTTGATGAACTGTTCGACCTCCTTGCGTTTCTTCTCGTCGTTCAGCCGGGTCTTCTCGTAGATCTCCTCTTCCATCAGGATCTGGTCGTAGAGCTTCCGGGTGCCGCCCTGGACCTTCCGGGCCTTGCAGCGGTGGATGATCATGGTATGGGTCGTGACGCTGTCCATGAACTCACGGTCATGGGTGATGATGATCATCTCGTTCCGCCAGGCGCGGAGGAACTGGGTGAGCCAGCGCACCGAAACGATATCGAGGTAGTTCGTCGGTTCGTCGAGGAGCAGCAGATTCGGCTCTGACGCAAGCACCTTGGCGAGGTTCAGGCGCACCTGGTAGCCGCCGGAGAGAGACGACGGGTCACGGTCGAAATCCTCGTTCGTAAATCCCAGACCGTGCAGAATGGCTTCCGCCTTGTAGGACTCGTCGATGTGGTCCTCGTTCGGAGGGAGGGCTAGGCAGGCCTCTGCCAGCACGGTGTCCTCGGTGAAGTGGATGTGCTGTTCAAGGTGGCCGATGGTGTAGCCCGAGGGGGCCGAGATCGTGCCAGTGTCCTGGTGCTCTTCGCCCAAGATCATGCGGAAGAGCGTCGACTTTCCGTGACCGTTCCGGCCCACAAGGCCGACGCGCTCGCGCGGATTGACGGTGAAGCTGACACCGTCGAACAGCCGCTGCTTACCGTAGGATTTTTCAACATTCGTGACTTGGAGCATAGGGCCACATACTACCGCAGCGGGCGGGGAGAGGCAATCGAAATATGCTGATTGCTTGTCTGCACGAGGCAGAGGAGAGGCGAATCGCGGGATACCGGAGCGGGCTCACATCGCCGCGGCTAATGCATAGGACAGGCCGTTTTGGCACGTGCCGTGGCACTTATGCCATCGGTGGCTTCTTGAGCAGACCAGGGACGAACAATCGGGGCGAACAGAACGACGGGGATTGACGATTAGCGGGCGGGTCTGTTTTTTTTTGAGCAAGTGAGTCCCTGATCGTCGCAATCAGCGCTTCGGGATTCCGCAAAGGGGCGTGTTCGCGCATCAAGCTGACCTCGTCCTCGATGTCGTTCTCCTGGGAGAGCGACAGGGGGACGAATTGGATCCCTGCGCGGAAGTTCGATCCTTGCTGCATGCTCCAGACGAGGACGCCGCCCCGGAATCCGCCCACGCGGTCATGGAACCAGACGAAGCCCTGGTCAATCCGTTGCTGCGACTCGATACCAACGCCGTCCCTGCCGATATCCTTGAGGTTGGCCGTGTGATCGGCCCAAGAGAGATCCTTGAAGATGATCAAAGAAAGGCTGCACTGCCGCTGCACTGTAAGGGGGTAGCGGATCGACTGTCGCAGTTCGCTCATGGCAAATCCTTTCGCTCATCCGTCGCGGATGGAGAGATTGCCAGCGGGCCCCATACCATAGATGATGCTCTTGAGATGCATAATATAACAGAAAAGACATTTTTCGTATACAGGAAAATCAGCGTCCCCCTTCAGCGGATTCAGCCTATGGACAAATGCATTATTCCCTTCGGGATCTCCACAAGTGTGATAAGATACCTTGTAAATCGCAGCAATTGCCGCGACCGACAGAGGACCGATGAATCACAAAGAGTCCATTGCGATTGTCGACGACGATGTGTCCATTCTGGATGTCCTGACGCACTCCCTGTCCGGGGAGGGGTATGCGTGCCATACGTTCACGAGCGGTGAGGATGCCCTTGAAACGCTGGAACGGACGCCGATGGACGTGCTTCTGACGGACATCGTTATGCCCCGCATGCGGGGATTAGAGCTGGTGAGCCGCGCAAAAAAGATCCATCCCCGCATGACCGTCATCGTCATGACCGGTTTCGTGGAGGATTTCTCCTATGAGGAAGCTGTGCGGGCAGGTGCCGCCGACTTCATCAAGAAACCTTTCTCCGTCAACGAGTTGCTTGCGAGGATCAAGCACGCCAGACTGCAGGACCAATTGCGCGAGCTTTCGATGACTGACGAATTGACAGGGCTTGCAAACCGTCGGGGGTTCTTCGCCTTCGCCCAGCAGCAGCTCAAGGTCGCGCGTCGCTCTGGCGAACGGCTGGTGTTGCTCTATGCCGATCTGGACAACCTCAAGGCGATCAACGATTCACAGGGCCACCTGGCGGGGGACCGGGCGCTCGCAGATACGGCGAGGATATTTCGCGAGACCTTCCGCGATTCGGACATTATCGCCCGTATGGGCGGCGACGAGTTCGCCGCGATTGTGATGAATGCATCCGATGCCGGCGTGGCCGCAGCGCAAAGCCGCCTCCGGAAGCGGCTCGATGAGCATAATTCGCGTCGTGACAGCGCATCTCATCTCTCGGTGAGCATCGGCATATCCGTGTATGATCCCAAGAAGCCCTGCTCGCTCGATGAGCTGATCCGGAAGGCCGACAGCCGCATGTACGACGAAAAGCAGCGGAAGAAGATCGCGTCGAGGACGTGACGGAGCAACAAACTGTCTTGACAACATCCCATGACAATGCTAAAGTCACGTCATCATTCTGACACAGCCTGATCACGTCAAGGAACTTTGCTCAGAGCAAACCCAGGGAAACCCGGGGACGCAGAGCTTCGAGGCTACGTAAACCACGGGGAAGGCCCGCGAGGCCTTTCGCAGGTGCTGAATACCGGGAACGGTTTTATACGCCAGTCGAGCCGCCAAAGTTTTCTATCTTTTTTCTACGGTAGATTACAGACTTTGGCGGTTTTTTTGTCTTCATGTAAGGAGGAACCGATGACCACTTCGCTCAGGAGGAGGATTCCTACTATGCGGTATTCCCTGCTCGCCATGCTCGGTGCATTGTCGCTGGTGCTCGGGGCCTGTTCGCCCAGCATCTACGGGACGCTCCAGCTTGTGGATGCCAATCTCCAGCCGATTCCGCCGGCCAAGGAGAGCCCCGAAGGCACTGTGGTGAACATGATCAACACGACCGTATCGCTCGAGCAGGCCTCCCATGCAGTGACGGTGAATAAGGAAGGCAAGTTCGAATCGGAGAAGGGAAAGATCGAGCGGGGCGTGTACAAGGTCGAGGCAAGCAGGATCGGCTACCAGACCGAGACCCAGACCGTGGAGGTCGGCAGGTTCAGCGGCTCCAAGGTGGAATTCAAGCTCAGGAAGATAGCCGAAGGGAAGCGTAAATCCACCGAGGCGTCGAAGTCCGATGAGGACAAGATCGTGAACCCCGGCGAGGTGAACATCCAGCCGCCCACGATGTAATGTCTGTCCGGGTCGCCGTTCCGGTTCAGGCGTCCGATGGAGCGTATCTGAAGGAGGAATCCGATGATGAAACGCGTGCTCATTCCCCTCTTTGTCGTCCTGGCGATGGTGATGCTGTCTGCCTGCGCCGGGGAGAAGATGGATCTCGAAGTGAAAGCCCGCTTGGACGGACAGCCCGTCGCTGCGGCGTCGGTGACGGTGGACGGAGTACCGGAGGGCGTGACCGGAAGTGACGGCGTCTTTGCGAAGACCCTTACGAAGAAGCCGGGCGCCGAGGTCGAGATCGTTGTTGCAAAGGAGATGCCCGGATACCGGATCAAGCCGTGGAAGACGACCTTTACAATGAAACTGCCGAAGAAGGGCACCGTGGACAAGTATCCCTTCGAGGCTGACCTTGCCGCTACGCGGTTCGTCACGATCGTTGCGACGGAGAAAGGCGCGCCGGTGGCCGAAGCGTCTGTCAAGGCCGGCGGCAAGGAGATTGGAAAGACCGATACCAAGGGCGAATTTGTTTACGAGTATACGGACCTGCCCAAGGGCGGCGCAGACCTTGCGGTCACCAAGTCCGGCTACTCTGTGTGGAAGAAGACAGGCAGCCTTGAGCCGGGCCAGCGCCTGGAAGCGGCGATGTCCAAGCGCGCGCGAGTGATCGTGATGGCTCTCCGGGAGGAATACGGGCAATCCGGCGGGATCGCGGGCCTTGTCGTTTCCATCGAGAAACGCGAGATCGGCAAGACCGATGCGAAGGGCTCGGCGACCTATTCCTACGACGGCGAGCCGGGGAAGAAGGTGCAGCTCACCATCAGCGCGCCGGGCTACATCCCGCAATCCTGGAAGACAACGGTCACGCTTGAAGGCGAGGTCAGCGTCCAGCACTATTTCACGCCGACGACGGCAAACCCCATCCGGACCGGCATCTACCGTTTTGCCGGCAACACGCCCAACGTGGACCTGAAGGACGTGCTGGCCCAGACCGAGGAGGCGGTGGGTGCGCAGCTCTTCAAGTACGAATGCTTCAAGAAGGTCCCGACGGAGGCGCTTCACGCCGATATGAAGGCCGCGAAGGTGAAGATCGACAAGATCACCGTCAAGGGATGGCGCGAAACGCCGCTCAGGAAGACCGTTGACATGATCGTCCTGGGAAGCGTGGCCAAAGACGAGCAGGGATACCTCATCGAGACCAAGTTCATCACTTCCGGCGGCAAGATCATTCACAGCCAGCTCGCGCGGGCAAGGCGCGAGAAGGACATCGCGGGGGCCGCCAAGGAGATCGCGAGCGCCGTTGTCGCAAAGTTCCCCTTCGAGGGGACAGTGGTCGGGGCCGACGGCGACCGCTACAGGATCAACCTCGGAAAGACCGGATATAAGATAGGAAAGAATATGGAATTCACGCTTCTGTCGCCGCGGACCGATGAGTCGGGCAAGGTGGCGGGCTACCGGGAGGTCGGTCGGCTCAAAGTGAAGAAGGTCGATGACGCCTTCTCCCTCGTCGAGGCGGAAGACCTGAAGAAGGGCGAGAAGGTCGCGATCGGCGACCGCGTCGTCCGGCAGCTGGTCCGCGAGGAGGAGGAAGGCAAGAACGTTGCGCTCATCAGCACCAAAGGCGGCCTACCGCCCGATGTGTCTCCTCTCGGCGACGTGAACATCTACCTGGACGACGACTGGGTCGGCACGACCGGTGCGGACGGCAAGGCCGAGGTCCCCGCTCGGCCCGGCAGGAAGTACGATATCGTGCTCTACCGTCACGGCTACCAGCAGGCAAGCGGCACGCTCCGGATCGACAAGAACCGCGAGACGAAGGAATTCACGCTCGTCGTCAACAATTCGATGTTCAAGATCGATTCGGCGCCGTCCAATGCGGAGGTCTTCGTGGACGGCGAAAGGATCGGGAAGACGCCCATCACCGAAGCCAAGCCCGTGACCCTCGGGTTCCATACGGTGAGGGTCTCCCTGGGTGGCGACTACCGCGACTGGGAAGAGGTCGTTGAGTTCGCCTCGAAGACCGAGGACCGGACAGGAAACCGCGCGATCGTCCTCTACAAGGACTACCTGAAGATCGGTGACGCGGCGATGCAGAAGGGCGACGTGGACGGCGCCATTGCGGCATACCAGAGCGCGCAGAAGGGCCATCCCGACTATTCCGAAGCGCATCACCGCCTGGCGCAGCTCTACCTCGACGAAAAGGGCGATTACGAAGCGGCGATCCGAGAGTTCGAGAACGTGCTGTCCCTTCCCGAGAACCAGCAGCTCATCTACAAACAGTTCTCCATCGCCCTAACGAACCTGGGACATGCCTATTATGAGCGGGGGAACGAACTCGTGCAGAAGGACAAGGATGCGGCGGCGCAGAACTTCGCCAAGGCCGTCCAGACCCTCCAGAAGGCCAAGGAGAACACCCGGTTCTTCCCGACCCAGCGTTATGACGAGGCCGTTCACGACACCTACTATTACACGGCGCTCTCGTACCACAAGCTCTACCTGTTGACGAAGAAGCAGTCGCTTCTGAACAGCGCCAATCAGGCATGGCAGGAGTATTTCGACTTCTTCCCGAAGAAGCTCGAGGGCAATGGCGCGTTCGAGCAGAGCCGCGAGGCTGCGGAGAAATACTGGAGCCAGATCAAGGACAAGATGTAGAACGGCTGAAAGGTTCGATCGTGCGACATGCTGCGTTCGCGGGGACCGTGCTTGTGTCCCTCGTCATCCTCGCCCCGGCGATCGCCGGAGCTGAAGGACCGGAGCCGGAATCGCGCCCCACGCCGACCGCGGCCGTCGAGGCCGTGAAGGGACCGAAGCCCATCGAGCCGCTCTTCGTCCGGACCGTGGCTGCCGTCGAGGCCGGGAGGAACGACGGGAACCCGCTCTGGTCCCGCTCGGGATTTCTCTTCACCTTCGAACGGAGCATCGGCGACCGGAAAGAGATCCACGTGCAGCTTGCCGACGGCACTCCGGTCCAGACGGTCTACCACCAGGCGTCAGCAGGCGGCGGGGAAATGAAGTTCTTCTTCCCGGGCGTGGTAGAGGATCTCAGCTACAACGCCGGGATCACCTGGTCTCCCGACGAGTATCGCTTCGTGTTCATGAGCAACGGCGGCACGGGGAACTACGACCTCTTCCTGGGCGAACTGGGCAGCCAGGCCGTGGTGCGGCTGACCGAGCACAAGGAAAAGGACGGCCAGGCGGACTGGTCGCCCAAGTCAGACATGATCGCGTTCGTGTCCGGCCGCACCGGGAAGGGCGATCTCTATCTCCTGGATGTGAACACACGGTCGCTCACGCGGCTCACCCAGGGAGGCAAGGAATACCTGTACCCTCAGTGGTCGCCCGACGGAAAACGCATCGCCTTCATGGCGGGAAGCAGCGAGAACCACGGCATCCGGGTGATCGAGGATGTGAGCCGGCCGATGGAGTCGCAGCGCAGGCTGACCTCGTGGTCCCACGACGATCTCCGGCCGGTCTGGTCGCCTGACGGCAGGAAGATCGCCTTCTATTCGAACTATAATCCGGCCGGCGATGCGCGGGTGTGGTCCATCATGGTCGTGAACGCCGACGGCTCGGACCCGGCGGAGGGTGACGGGCTTGCGGCGAAGGCCGTCGCGTTCGACGTGGTGACCGACGTGGAGCGGGGGCCCGCATGGATGCCCGACAGCAGTCGTATCGTCTATGTGAAGAACGACCAGCAGGAGTACCACCCCATCTATGTTGTCAACATCGTCGACCGGACCAGCCGGCCGTTCCGAACCGAGACCAAGATGAACCATGATATCGCCTGTTCGCCCGATGGGTCCATTGCCTTCCGCGCCCAGGTGGACCAGTGGGACCAGATCTTCGTGGCCAGAATGAAGGAGTAGTGAGAGTGCGGAATGCGGAATGTTAGCAGAGGCATGCGCCCGGTCCTATTTGCCATAGGTGCTTTGTGCCTTGTCGCAAGCCCGGCCCTTTCTGCCGAGGACCCGGTCCAGAAGGCGCTCAAGGCATACGAGAAGCACCACTATGAGGAAGCGGCCCGGAACCTGCGCGCTTCGCTGCCGTCGCTCGAACAGGGCAAACAGTCCCAGGCCCAGCTCGCGCTCGGCATGATCTACTTGAAGAACGCCGAACTGCACCGCGAGCTTATGCAGGCGTCGATATCGGCGAACGCCGATTATCTGAAACGCCTCGCTTCCGACCGCGGCGCGAGCCGTGGCCGCTACTGCGATCTCTATCTGGGGCTGACCCTTCTGGAAAGCGGGAGGCCCAACGCGGCGACAGCTCCCCTCGAGAAGTTCGCATGGGGCGGAGGAGATCCGAAGTTCGCCGCGATCGCCAATATTGCGCTTGGCACAGCGTCATATCAGCGTGGCGACAAGCAGAAGGCGCAGGGGCTCTGGGGAGGGGTCAATGCGGCTGATCCCGATGTCAGGACCGAGATGGCTGCAGCCTACAGTCACGCTGGCGTGGCCGACAAAGATCCGGCACAGCTCTGTGACGGTGCGCTCCAGGAGATAAAGAGGACCGGCAAGCATCCGTCTGTCCTCGTCCTGAAGAACTGTCTCGGCGTGTATGCGCGGGCCGGACAGGTGGAGAAGGGACGGGATCTCCTC
>JBAIYC010000397.1:0-6563 GCA_037916085.1 Nitrospirota bacterium
CCGTGAGAATTTCCGTGACTGCCGTGCTGCCGAGAACGGGCAGCATCACTCCGACATGCGTAGGCAGCCCGGCGGCTACTGCATAGGCGCCGATCGATACGGCTTTTTCGGACACCGCCTCGGAAGCGGACGCAACAACGGGAAGTTTGTCCGTATCCACGCCGAGGTAGTTGGCAAGCGCGACGACGATGGCTACGGCACGGGAGTTGTCTACGCAGGATCCCAGATGCAGCACAGGGGGAAGCGGGCCGCCCAGTCCGTTGGCCTCGCCGATGGCCGTGAGAACGGCCTTCAGCCCATCTCCGCACAAGCTGCCCACATTGGCCGGGTCCATGAATCCGTGCCGCATGAGCGCGCCCGCGCCGCATCCGGTAGCGACGACGAGAACGTTCTCTTTGAGGAGCTTCTCGGCCATGATCTTGAAGTTCCTGTCCTGCGGCACCTTGACATTGTTACAACCGGCGAACAGACATACGCCCCTGATGTTGCCGCGCTTGATATTGTCGACGAGCGGCTTGAAGGGATCTTTGGCGTCCAGCTTCGCGAGCGCTGCCACGATGGATTCCGTCGAGAAGCCCGCCACGACGTTGCTCTCGACATCCGGGATGTCCACCGGCTGGCCTTTTCTTTTCTTGAACACGGAAATCGCCGCCCTGACCGCTTCCTTTGCTTTTTCCGCTGCATTCTCTTCGGTAAAGGCAATGTGCTCGGCGCCCGTGATCTTGCAGAGGTCCATGGTGGTTATTATTTTCGAACCCATGCATTCGGCGACAGTGACGAGAGAAGGCATGATGCACTGATAATCCACGACGATCGCATCGAGGGCTCCCGTAAGCAGTGCCATCTCCTGGCTCACCGAATGCGTGCAGGACGGGATGGCGTGCCGCTCGAGGAGCTCGTTTCCCGTACAGCATATACCGACGACGTTCACGCCCTTGGCCCCGGCCGCCACAGCTTCCTGCTTCATGTCATTGGCTACCGCCACGATCATTTCAGAAAGGACAGGGTTGTGGCCGTGGGCGGCGATATTGACCATGTCTGCTTTCAGCGTTCCCATGTTTGCTTTCGAGACGACGGGCGTGGGCGTTCCGAACAGGATGTCCGCGAGGTCCGTGCCCATATAGCACCCGGCCAGATCCGCCACACCGCATCTGATGCCCGCAAGAAGCAGATTCACTGCGTCGGCATCCACGCCGTACAGGGTACGATGCATGATTTCCGAGACCTCATGATCTATGCCCTTCGGTACGGCTCCCAGTGAGGAGAGCGCCTTGACACGGCCCGCGGTCACCACCGTGGCAGCCCAGAGCACCGGGGTATCCTTCTCTGCAAAGTCGGCGAGGGCGGCAGATGCCACCTCTTTTGCGAGTTTCATATCGTCCTTTCCGTCGACGGGGATGCCAAGGCGAGTGGCAACCGACCTCAGCTTTGCAGGATCTTTGATCCTGTAATCAGGCGCCTGGCCTTTGGCCATCTTCATCATGGTATGGGCAAGGTGTTTGGCGTGGCCGGAGTGAGCTGCCGTGCCCGCGGCAATCGCCCTGTCCAGCCATCTGGCGACCATGACATCGGCAGTCGATCCGCAGATACCCCTTTTGGGCTCGTCCCCGAACGGGTTTATCCTGCAAGGCCCCTGGAGGCAATTGCGGCAGCAAAGCCCTGTCTCGCCAAAACCGCATTGAGGGGTCATGGCCTCATATCTGTCCCATACGGTTCCTATGCCTTTTTCCTTCGCCTTCGCAAGCATCTTCCTGACCGCAGGGTCGAGGCTCTTGTCCTCAAATGATCTTTCGATTGACATGACGACCTCCTGTTTGTGTACAGAAAGGAATTGAGAAATGAATGTAACGAAGCGTTCAGAATACTCTAATGATAAGGCTCGCCGTCTTCAGTCCATTCGTTGCGAACTGTTCGGTTTGCGGAACGTACTTAGACTTTATCTAGAATATGAGAAACCGTCAATTTCCAGAAATTGCAACTTTGCACTTTATTGCAGTGTTGATTGACGAACGTGATGGGGAAAAACCAAGAAGCTATCGAAATGACCGAGACGACAATCCCCCAGAATGTAGACTCCGGCTTATGACCGGCAGGTCACTTGATATGCAAGCGGCAGAGGCATCGACGGGGACTAGACTTTCCATGTCCAGTTCACAATCTCTGGCATGTCCTGCCCATACTTCGCGATGTACGCCCTGTGTTCGACAAGTTTGTCCCGCATGTCCTGTTTAGCATAGGCGGCGATCGATACGAGCTTCTGAACGCGGTCGATCACGTCCATCACGAGATGAAACCGGTCAAGGTCGTTCCTCACCACCATATCGAATGGGGTCGTCGTGGTCCCCTCTTCCTTATAGCCTCGAACATGCAAGTTATCATGGTTCGTTCTGCGATAGGTCAGGCGGTGGATCAGCCAAGGGTAGCCATGATAGGCGAATATTATCGGCTTGTCCTGCGTGAAGAGCGTATCGAATTCCAAGCCGGAGAGGCCGTGTGGATGCTCTTCGCGCGGCTGGAGCGTCATGAGGTCAACCACGTTGATCACTCGGACCCTGAGGTCGGAAGCATAATCGCGGAGCAGCTCCACGGCTGCAAGCGTCTCAAGCGTCGGCACGTCGCCGCAGCATGCCATGACCACGTCCGGCTCGGCACCCCGGTCGTTGCTCGCCCACTCCCAGATCCCGATCCCCGCCGTGCAGTGTTTGACGGCAGATTCCATGTCAAGCCACTGCGGCTGAGGCTGCTTCCCGGCCACGATCACGTTGATGTAATTCCGGCTCCGCAGGCAGTGGTCGGTCACGGAGAGCAGGGTGTTCGCGTCCGGCGGGAAATAGACTCGAACGATGTTGGCCTTCTTGTTCACCACGTGGTCGATGAAGCCGGGGTCCTGGTGGGAGAACCCGTTATGGTCCTGGCGCCAGACGTGCGATGTCAGAAGATAGTTGAGCGACGCGATGGGCCTGCGCCAGGGGATCTCAGTTCCCGCGACCTTCAGCCACTTGGCGTGCTGGTTGAACATGGAGTCCACGATATGGATAAAGGCCTCATAGCAGGAAAAGAGCCCGTGCCGCCCGGTCAGCAGATATCCTTCGATCCATCCCTGGCAGGTGTGTTCGCTCAGAATCTCCATGACCCGGCCGTCGGGACCGAGATGTTCGTCCTCGGGGACCCTGTCCGCCATCCACGTCCGGTCGGTCGTCTCGAACAGGGCCCCCAACCGGTTGGATGCGGTCTCATCGGGCCCCATCACGCGGAAGTTCCTGCTGTCCCTGTTGAGCTTCATGATGTCCCGCAGGAAGGTGCCCATGATCTTCGTCGCTTCTGCCTGGACCTTCCCGGGTCCCGGCACGGCGACAGCATAGTCCCGGAAGTCGGGCATCCTCAGCTCTTTCAGGAGCAGGCCTCCGTTCGCATGGGGGTTGGCGCCCATTCGCCGGCTCCCCTTGGGCGCGAGCTCGGCCAGTTCCGGGATCAGCTTTCCGTTCCCGTCGAAGAGCTCTTCTGGCTTATAGCTCTTCATCCACGATTCGAGCAGTTGCACATGCTGCGGTTTCGTGTCCATCTCTGCAAAGGGAACCTGGTGCGACCTCCAGAAGCCCTCCGTCTTCTTCCCGTCCACTTCCTTGGGGCCAGTCCACCCCTTGGGCGTGCGCAAGATGATCATCGGCCACCGGGGACGTTCCGGCGGACCTGCGCCCCGCGGTTTCTCCGCCGGACCGTTACGGAACTCGCTCTGGATCAGCTTGATCCCTGCGATTACCGTGTCGAGCGTTTCGGCCATCTTTCGGTGCATGATGTCGGGGTCCGAGCCCTCGACGACGATGGGCTGATATCCGTAGCCGATGAAGAGATTCTCCAGCTCCTCCCTGCTGATCCGCGCAAGCACCGTGGGGTTGGCGATCTTGTAGCCGTTCAGGTGCAGGATCGGGAGCACGGCCCCGTCCGTGGCAGGGTTCAGGAACTTGTTGGAGTGCCACGCCGTGGCGAGAGGGCCGGTCTCGGCCTCTCCGTCTCCCACGACGCAGGCAGCGATAAGGCCGGGGTTGTCGAACACTGCCCCGAAAGCGTGGGAGAGCGAGTAGCCGAGCTCTCCGCCCTCGTGGATGGAGCCGGGGGTTTCCGGGGCGGCATGGCTCGGGATCCCTCCGGGAAAGGAGAACTGCTTGAAGAGCTTCTTCATCCCCTCTTCATCCTCGGAGATACGAGGATAGACCTCGCTGTACGTTCCCTCGAGATAGGTGTTTGCGACGAGACCCGGGCCTCCGTGTCCGGGGCCGCAGACAAAGATGACGTTGAGATCGTGCTCGATGATCACACGGTTCAGGTGCGCATAGATGAAGTTAAGCCCCGGCGTCGTGCCCCAGTGGCCGAGGAGCCTCGGTTTGATATGCTCGCGCGTCAGGGAGACCTTCAGCAGGGGGTTGTCGTACAGATAGATCTGTCCGACGGAAAGGTAGTTTGCCGCGCGCCAGTAGGCGTGGATCCGGTCAAGATGGTCCTTGGTCGGGGTCCCCGAGCCGGGGGTGCTCGCTGATCTTTCTCGTCCGCTGGTCATGGTATCCTCCTGTCCTTCACGAGAGCATAGGTATGCCGCGCGATCATCACTTCTTCGTTCGTCCTCATCACACGGACGGAAACGGAGCCGCTGTCCGCCGAGATGACCGGGCCGTTTGCATTGTTCCGGCCGTCGTCCAGACGAATGCCGAGAAATTTCAGGCCGCTGCAGATGCGCTCCCGCACGGGAGGCGCATGCTCTCCGATGCCGCCGGTGAATACCAGTGTATCGAGACCGCCGAGCACGGCAGAAAGTGCAGCGAGATGTTTTTTCGCCTGATAACAGAACAGCTCTATCGCCTCGGCGGCGCGGGGGTCCTGAGCCGCACGGTCCAGCAGCTCTTTCATGTCAGCGCTCACGCCCGAAACGGCGAGGAGGCCCGACTCTTTGTTCACCATACGGTTGATCGAAATCGCGTCCAAGCCTTTGTCCTTGATCAGGTAGACGATCACGCCCGGGTCCAGATCGCCCGAGCGTGTGCTCATGACGAGCCCTCCCGCAGGCGTAAACCCCATCGTCGTATCCACGCTCTTCCCGTTCTTGAAGGCTCCCATGCTCGCCCCGTTGCCAAGGTGGGCGATGATCACCCTGCCGTCGGCCGCAGACGGTCCTGCGCCTGCCCGCAGTTCGCCGAGGATGTATTCATAGGAGAGGCCGTGGAAGCCATAGCGCACGACGCCGTGCTGCAGCACCTCATCAGGGAGCGCATAGCGCTGCGCCACGCCGGGCATGGTGCGGTGAAAGGCGGTATCGAAACAGGCAACCTGCGGTACGCCGGGATAGATCCGCTGACAGGTCCTGATCGAATCGATCTCGTGGGGCAAATGGTCGGGCGCGAACGGAACGAGTCCACCGAGCGCCGTCATCAGTTCCAGACCGATCACCTGCGGCTCTCGGTAGACGCTCCCGCCATGCACGATCCGGTGCCCGATAGCGTCAATAGGGGCAGGCCCGCCGTCAGATGCACTGCCCATCCAGGCCATGATCTCCTCCAGGGCAGCAGCATGATCGGGGAGACCGACGTGCTTTTCGACCGTCGAATTCCCGAAGCCGCTTGCAGCGTGAAAGGACCCCGCGCGAAGCCCGATCCCGTCCGCGCTTCCCCGCGCCAGGAGCTCTTCCTGCAGGCCCATGCGGTACAGGGAGAACTTGATGCTCGACGATCCGCTGTTGATGGTCAGGACGCGCATGGTCATTCCCGTTCTTACCGCTGCCACAGTCTCTGCGCTGCTTCGAGCGGGACGGCGGCTCCTTTGCGAAAAGGGATGACCCTTGCCGTATAGTCCCTTCGCCGATTTCCGGTGTTCTGCATCATTTGGCGGATTTCTGAAGTTCTTTCATTCTCTCTTGCGTCGACTTGATGCGCTCTTGCATTTGCTTTGAATCAGCTGGGCTCATGGATCCTTGCGTCATCTTCTGGGACATCTCGTGCATCACGCCGGACATCTCTTCCGTCACCTTCGGCATGTCCCCCATCTGCATGTGTTCGGTGATCGTCTTGTGGCTCATGGTATGGGACTGCACCACAGCTCCGCGATCCCTCCCATGAACATCGAAATGCTCGCATCATAGATCGGGTTCATGTCCGTCAAAAAATACATGGCAGCGGATATGTGGAACGTACTTAGACTTTATCTAGAATATGAGAAACCGTCAATTTCCAGAAATCGCAACTTTGAACTCTATTTCAGAGTTTGATTGACGAACGTGACGGGGAACGAAGAAACAGGTTAGCGTTTCAAAATTTGAAACGTTCGAAAATTTGAGGGTGTTACGGAAAAAAAATGAAATGGCCATTTTATCGTTTCCGTTCGGCCAGGGAAAGGAGAGATATTTTGTCCTGCTCTTGTCCTGCTGGGAGAAAAAAAGCAAAAGGCTTAGAGGGTTAGCCTCTAAGCCTTTGATAATTTGGTAGCGGGGACAGGATTTGAACCTGTGACCTTCGGGTTATGAGCCCGACGAGCTACCGGACTGCTCCACCCCGCGATGAGAAGCGTATAATAAGCGA
>JBAIYC010000398.1:0-2362 GCA_037916085.1 Nitrospirota bacterium
ATCCGGCGACCTACGAGGTGAACTACCGGGTCATCGGCGACGTGAAGCCCATCGGCATCTGCGGCTCGGGCATGATCGACGCCCTGGCCGAGATGTACATGACCGGGGTCATCGACCAGAAGGGAAAGATACGGGAGGAGATCAAGTCGAAGCGCATCCGCCACGGCGAAAGTGGGCTGGAATATGTCCTCGCCTGGCGCGTGGAGAGCTCGATCAACAAGGAGATCGTCCTTACGGAGGTGGACCTGGACAACCTGATCCGGGCGAAGGCGGCGGTCTACGCCGGCTTCGCCACGCTCCTCGGCCACATGGGCATGACCTTCGGCGACGTGGACAAGATCTACATCGCCGGCGGGTTCGGCAGGTACATCGACGTGGAGCGCGCCGTCACCATCGGCCTCCTGCCCGACCTCCCGGTGGAGAAGTTCCAGTTCCTCGGCAATACGTCCATCATCGGGGCCTACTACGCGCTCCTCTGCGACCGGCTGCGGCACGAAGCCGAGGACATCGCGCGGAGGATGACCTACGTGGAGCTGTCGGTCTCGCGGAGCTTCATGGACGAGTATATGTCCGCGCTCTTCCTCCCCCACACCAATCTCGACGCATTCCCGACGGTAAAGAAAGAGATGCGGCGGGCAAAGAACTGGTACCCGCACGAGTAGAACTATCTCCTTTTGACCGAGATACATTACCGCCTTCTTCTGGCAGAGGACTTTGGCGGCTATGAACAGAGGTCGGAAAACAAGAACGGGCTGACCAGAGGTACTGGCCAGCCCGTTTCGTTTTTACGAAGCTTGTACGACGCGTTCAGGATTGTTTCCCGCGCTGGGGAGACTGAACAGTCGGCGCATCCAGTTTCCCGATCTTTTGCAGACAGTCAACAGCATAGTAGGTGCTTGGCGGGGTCGTGCCGAGACCGGGCTCCGGGCCGAACCCGCCGTTTTCCGGGATGTAGAGCGATTCGATGAATTTGTATACATTGCCTTTGTCGATGACGTTCAGCGCTGACAGCTCCGCAAGCGTGTCGACCACGGCGGTCATGTCCTGCAAGCTCGGCAGGGTCGAATAGGTATTGTGTTTCATGCGGCCCGAGTAGCGCGTCCCCTTCAGGTAGTTCACGACGTCCTTCCGGACAGCGGGGGTCAGCTCGCCGAGCAGGGAAAGGGACTTGACGGCCATGAAGGTCGCCCCGGGCATCGAGATCTTGCCCTGGATAAGGCCATACCCCTTGCCCGTTTCCCGGTAGGTCCCAATATAAGAAGCCACGCCCTTCTTGTCCACCGTGTCGAGGGCATGGAGAAGTCCGAGCGAGGCGACCCCGAAATAGGTCGTGGCCAGGGTCGCGCCGGCATCGGCTGTCTTCGCCTTGATGCTGCCGTCCTTCTGGACCAGGGAACGGACATACGCGGCGGCCTGCTGCCCGTCTATGGAATCCAAGGCACCGAGAAGATCAAGGGTCGCCAGCGAGTAATAGGTGAGGATCGTATTTGATTCTGTTCCATGGTCGGGTCCTGCGGAAAAACCGCCGTCCTTCATCTGGCAGCTTTTGAGCGCATCGATGATCTTCATCCTGAGCTCGGGACCGATCTCCGCGTTCAGGGCCTTGAGGGAATAGGCATTGTAGTAGGCGAAAGAAGGAGACTCCGGGAACTTGTCCCATTTGTCCCTTGCAGACCAGCCCTGAATGAATTTCAGGGTCATCGCCAGATCGATCTTCTGCCGTGGTTCCTCGGTTGCCGGCTTTGCATGGAGTGATGACGCAAGTGGAGACAGGGACAGGAAAACGAGCGTTAGAACGGCGAAGAACTTTTTCATCTTTTCCCTCTTTCGTTTAAGAAGACGGGGGAGGACGGGTCCTCCCCCGTCATGCTGATGTCATTACGTGGGACTCGAGACCGCGCCATTAATGCGGCGGCACTCTCCATGTTGAGCCCTGGTCGCCGTGGCACACACTGCAGTTCCCGATCGCCCGCGGGTCGTTCTGCAGACTGATGTTCTGCTCGTTGTCCTTGGCGAGCGTCGAGGGATTCAAGCCGTGGGGCGAACCGTGGCAGGTCGAACACAGGACCTTATTGTCATGGTGGCCACTGCTGTTCAGGAAGGAGCCGAAGATGCCGAGGTTCAGCCATCCATCCCCTTCGCCGTAGCTGCTCCCATGACAGGTCGCGCACTTGGGCAGCGTCTTGTCGGACCACGGCTGGTCCATCGAGTGGGTTGCGACCCGGTAGTTCAGGTCGCCGTGGCAGTCCGTGCACCACATCTGGTGACCGTTGATGCTCTTGGTCGTATGGGTGTCGCGGTAGCAGTTGACGCCGTTCCCCGGATGGCAGTCGTAGCAGTTCTTGGCGATATTGGGGTCATA
>JBAIYC010000399.1:0-18374 GCA_037916085.1 Nitrospirota bacterium
GGCTCGTTCTCGGCGCGGTGAACGCCTTCCAGAGGAACGTGAAGCGCGAGGCGCTGTTCAAGGTCCTGAGCATCATCATCATCTTTTGCATCCTGGCGGTGCTGGCGACCTCCTTCGACATGTTCCCCAAGGTGCTCACCCGGCCTATTATTCTTGTGATCCTCTTCCTGACACCGCTTCTCTTCTTTGCCGGCGGTGTTCTTGCACCGCTGGAATTTCTGAAGAGCATCGGGAATATCATCTCCTACGTCCGCATCACCGCCATCGGCCTCACGTCCGTGCTCCTGGCCTACGTGGCGAACGAAGTGGGAGGCCTCACCGGCGACATCGTGACCGGTGTGGTCGCCGCAGGTATCATCCATGTGCTGAATATCGTCCTCGGCGTCTTCTCGCCTACGATCCACTCGCTCCGGCTCCACTATGTGGAGTTCTTTAGTAAGTTCATCGAGCATGGCGGCAGGAAGTTCGAGCCATTGCATCGATAGGAATCAATAGTCAGCGATCAGTCATTAAGTGATCAGTTGATGGAGTGCCAAAGCAATCACTCAATAACTTAATCACCGGGTCACCAATCACTGCTTTTCCAAGGAGGAACTCATGGGTTACGAAAAGGTCTTGATAGCGCTCTGTGCGGCACTTGCAATCGGCATCCCGGCCATCGCAACCGCGTGGGCCCAGTCCAAGATCGGGTCGGCAGGTGCCGGCACGCTTGCCGAGAAGCCGGAACTGACCGGCACGATCATCATCCTTGTCGCCATCCCCGAGACCATGGTCATCCTCGGCTTCGTGGTGGCGACCATGATCCTCTTCATGGTGAAGTAGCATGGGCTGCAAGGAACTGATCGAATCCCTGCGCGCCTCCGGAAATGGAAAGATCCGGGCGCTTCATGCCGAGGCCGAGCGGGAGGCCGGACGCATCCGCGCCGAGGGCGAAAGCCGGATCGAATCGCTGCGGGCATCCCATGCGCGCGATCAATCAATGGCCGCAGATGACCAGTCTGAGCGGATGCTGGCGGATGCCAATGCGGAAGCGCGGCGTCTGCGGCTCAGCACCGAGCGGGCACTGGCGGAA
Source organism: Nitrospirota bacterium (assembly GCA_037916085.1). Classification (GTDB taxonomy): domain Bacteria; phylum Nitrospirota; class UBA9217; order UBA9217; family UBA9217; genus JAKAHZ01. The sequence goes on from JBAIYC010000399.1 coordinate 1,073, forward strand.
CGGCTGCATGCGCTTGCGCGCGCAGCCCTTCCCGCGCTCCGGAACGTTGGCTATGCCGATGTGTTCACTTCCTTTGTGCGCGAACTGCCGCCGTTCCCGTGGAAGACCATCCGGGTAAATCCAGAGGACGTAGCCCTGGCGCGACAGCACTTTCCGGGCACGGAGGTCATCGCCGACCCGGCCATCACGGGGGGATTCATAGCGCTCTCTGCCGGCGAGGAGGTCCAGGTCGTGAACACCCTTGAGCGGCGTCTGGATTCCCTGTGGGAGGAAATGCTTCCCGACATCATGCAGGAGGCTGAGGAGGCGGAACGATGAGGAGGCCGGGCTGTCAGAGGGATGTCGCGTCGCCCACGATGCTTCCCCGGGAACTGCTTGCGCAGGGACGGACGGGAGGCTATCCGGTGGAATATCTCCGTTCGCGCGTCCGCGGCAGGCGCTCCCGCCTGATTCGTGACTGGAAGCCGCTCATCTATGGCGCGCCGCCGGCCGAGTATCTTGCCTCGCCGCAGTACCAGGGCTTCGTGCGGGAACGGTCCCTTGAAGGCCTGTGGCAGTCGCTCCAGCAGGAACATCAATGGGTCTTTTCCCAGCTCGATGAAGCGATGCGCCGGATGCTTGCTCCCTATTTCCTCTATGCGGAACTGCGGACCATCACGTCCTGCCTCAGGATGCTGCAGGGCGAGAAGGCGCAGGAGACAGCCGCGGTCCTTGCCGGAAGCCTTCTCTGCGACCGGTTGAAGGGCGCACTGTCCGGCGGAGACGTTGCGGCTGCCGTCGCATCGGTCGAGGACCTTTTCTGCGGGATCTCCGCCGCTTTTCATGGCATGAGGGAGGCCTATGAAGCCAGGGGCATGCGGGAACTGGAGCAGATGCTCGTGGGTCGCTACCTGGAGGCCGTCCTCGAGCAGCCGCTCCATCCGGTGCTCCGGGAGCTCTTTGTGAGGATCATCGACGCGCGCAACATCCTTTCTCTCTACAAATCTCAGCGGCTTGCCTCACGGGACGTGTCGGTGTTCCTGTCGGGAGGGACGATCCCGGTCGAACGTCTGCAGGGCCTCCGGGAGCGGGACGACCTTTTCACTGCCGTTGGACTCATCCGCCAGGTTACGGGCATCACCATCGCCGAGCCGGAACCGACACAGGTCGAGGTCGCTCTGTACCGCGGCATCACGCGTTTCCTCAAGCAGGAGGGCAGGGACCCGCTCGGAGTCGGGCTGATCGTGGACTACCTGTGGCGATGCTCCCTGGAAGTGACCAACCTGAGCGTGCTCTTTGCGGGCAAGGACCTGGAACGGGAGGCAATGGACGCGGAAGTCGTGCAATGACACAAAAAGACATATTCACCACGGAGCACAGAGACACGGAGGAAGGCCCGAAGGAAGAACCAGAATCTTCGTGGTGTCCAAAGAGCCAACTCAGGAAGGGGCTTCAGTCGATCAAGATGTGATAGTATTTCCGCTGCTCTTCTCCGTGTCTCCGTGGTTGATGCTGGTGTCATATGAAGAAGATCGTCTTTCTCACGACCTGTGACGCACGCTTCGGCTTCAGCCTCGCCGGCATCGCGCACCACACCGTCGACCCCTCGGAGGCCGAAGCGGAGCTGGACGGCTTGATGGCCGATCCCGATATCGGTCTGGTCATCGTCGATGAGCGGCTGGTGCGGGGGAGAGTGGAGGAACACATGCGGGAGAGAGAGCAAACGTGGCAGGGCATCCTGCTGGTCCTTCCCTCGCCCGAGAAGCTGGCGCCGGAGGCCGAGGACTACGCGGCGCGGCTGATCCGGCGGGCCATCGGCTACCATGTCCGGTTGAACGTATAGGGAAGGGGGAGGGGCGGGTTTCAAATCCACCCCTACAGAAGGCGGACTCATGAAGACTGGCAAGATTCTCGGCATATCGGGACCCACGGTGAGCGTGGACCTCAAGGGATTGAAGCTCTACGAGCGCGTCTTCGTCGGCCATGCCCTGCTCACGGGCGAGGTGGTTCGGCTGGAGCGGGACCATGCCGTGATCCAGGTGTATGAAGACACGCGAGGTCTCGGCGTGGGAGAGCCCATCAAGGGAGTTGGCATGCCGCTCACGGTCCGACTGGGGCCCGGACTCATGGGAAACATGTACGACGGCCTCCAGCGCCCCCTCACGCAGATGCGCAAGGAAATGGGGCCCTTCATCCGGGTCTGGAAGGAGATGTACGGACTCGATTACATGAAACGCTGGAACTTCATGCCCTATATAAAGGCGGGGGACACGCTGGAGTTCGGGAAGATCATCGGCGAGGTGCAGGAGGGGGCGTTCAAGCATTTCATCATCTGCGGTGCCGAGAAGGGGACCGTTGCCCGCGTCAGGTCGGGCGATATCAGCCTCGACGAGCCCCTGGGCGAACTCGAGGACGGGCTGGAGATCCCCGGCTGCCACGAATGGCCGGTGCGCGTCGCGAGGCCCTACCGAAGGAAGTTCGCGCCCCGGACACCGCTGGTAACGGGCCAGCGGATCATCGATTTCCTGTTCCCGCTCGCGCGCGGTGGCGTGGCCATCATCCCCGGCGGATTCGGTACCGGCAAGACCATCTTTGAACAGTCGGTGGCCAAGTTCGCCGACGTGGACATCGTCGTCTACGTGGGGTGCGGCGAGCGCGGCAACGAGATGGCGGACCTGATCGCCGAGTTCGAGGAGCTCGAGGACCCCTGGACGAAGCGGAGGCTCACCGAGCGGACCGTGCTGGTCGTGAACACATCGAACATGCCTGTGGCCGCCCGGGAGGCGTCTATCTACACGGCCGTGACCATGGCCGAGTATTACCGGGACATGGGGTACCATGTGCTGTTCCTGGCCGACAGCCTTTCACGCTGGGCCGAGGCCCTGCGGGAGATCTCGACGTCGCTTGAAGAGATGCCCGGCGAGGAAGGCTATCCCACCTATCTGGCGTCCCGGCTCTCGTCCTTCATGGAACGCGCCGGCGTGGTCGAAACGCTCTCCGGCAAGACCGGCTCGCTCAGCATGATCCTGTCGGTCTCGCCGCCCGGCGGCGACTTCACCGAGCCGGTGACCCAGGCCTGCCTCCGGACCACGGGAGCCTTCTTCATGCTCGACACCTCTCTGGCGCACCGTAGGCATTTCCCGGCCATTAACTGGTTCCAGAGCTACTCCCTCTACGGCAAGGATCTGTCCACCCACTTCTGCAAGTCCGTAGCGCCGGAATGGGAGGAGTTCCGGAAGCGCGTCGGCCAGATCCTGCAGCAGGAAGAATCGCTCCGGGAGGTGGCAGAGATCGTCGGGGCCGAAGGGCTCCAGGAAACGGACCGCCTCGTCATGGATACCGCGGAGCGGATCAGGACGGAGTTCCTCGGCCAGAATGCCTACAGCGACGACGCCTTCTCGCCGCCGGAAAGGACCTTGGCGCGGATCCGGGACATCATCTCCCACCACGACCGTGCGGTCGAGAAGCTGAAGCAGGGGGTGAAGCTGGAAGAAGCGTTGAAGGAGGCCAAGTGATTATGTGATCGAGCAACTAGGTCTGGGAACTGCGTGACCTGATCTCCGATCATCTGATCACTGAAATACCATGAGACTCTCCCAACACACCTATAAGACCATCAGGACGATTGCCGGGCCGCTGCTGTTCGTCGAGAAGGTCCATGCCGCGCGCGTCGGCGAGGTCGTGCGCGTCGTCATGCCGGACGGCAAGAGCATGGACGCCGAAGTGCTTGAGATCGAGGGCGACACAGTGCTCGTCGAGGTCTACGGCTCGACCCAGGGCATGGACATCGACCGCACAACGGTCACGTTCACCGATGCGATCAAAAAGGTTCCGCTCTCGCAGGACATCATCGGGCGCGTCTTCGACGGCTCATTCGTTCCCATCGATGGCTCGCCGCTCTTCATCCCCGAGCGGTGGATGCCGCTCACCGGCGCGCCGCTCAACCCGGCGGCGCGCGCCCGGCCGGCGGACTTCATCGAGACGGGCATCACCACCATCGACGGCCTGAACACCCTCGTTCGCGGCCAGAAGCTCCCGATCTTCTCCTGCGCCGGACTTCCCTCCAAGGAGGTCGTTGCCTTCATCCTCCGGAACGCCCGTCTCGCCCAGGCCGGCCGCTCCTTCGTCGTGGTCTTTGCGGCGCTGGGGCTCACGTTCCACGAGTATTCCTTCTACCGCTCCGTGCTTGACGAGATGCGGACGGGGTTCGTTGCCTTCGTGAACATGGCCGACGAGCCGGTGATGGAGCGCCTGCTTGCCCCGCGCTTCGCGCTCACCGTTGCGGAGTACCTCGCCTACGAGAAGCACATGGACGTCCTCGTGATCATCACCGACATGACGAACTACTGCGACGCCCTGCGAGAGATCTCCACGGCACGGGAGGAACTGCCCGGGAGAAGGGGCTATCCCGGCTATATGTACTCGGACCTGTCATCGCTCTACGAGCGTGCGGGCCGCATCCGGGACATGGACGGCTCGGTGACGATGCTTCCGGTGGTGACCATGCCCGAGGACGACATCACGCATCCGATCCCCGACCTCACGGGCTATATCACCGAGGGCCAGATCGTTCTTGCACGCGACCTGCACCAGAAAGGCATCTTCCCGCCTGTCGATGTCCTGCCGAGCCTTTCGCGGCTCATGCAGCAGGGCATCGGCGAAGGCCGGACGCGCAAGGACCACCGTTCGGTGTCGAACCATCTGTACAAGTACTATGCGAAGGGGCGGGACCTTCGGCGGCTCGAGGCCATCGTGGGGAGGGACGGCATGACCAAGGCCGACGGTCTCATGCTCGACTTCGCCGACGCCTTCGAACGGGACCTCGTCGGCCAGGGCATGAAGCGGCGCACGGTGCAGGAGAGCCTCGATGCCGGCCTGGAGCTCATGAAGCGGTTCTCGCTCGAGGTGAAGTGATGCTGTCCGCAGGATGGCGCTGCAGCATTGCCGTCCTTATCCTGTTCCTGCTCCCGACCACAGCGTCGACGCAGCCGTCGGCAGCGGGCAAGGAACCCGTCGTGGTAACGCTGTTCTGGGGAGAGGGATGCCCCCACTGCGAACGGGAAAAGGCGTTCTTGCAGGAACTCCATCGGCGCATTCCCGGCCTGGTCGTCCGCGACTACGAGGTCTGGAAACACCCGGAGAACGCTGAACTGTACAAACAGGTGCTGAAAGCTGCGAATGTTGCGAGGCCCGGCGTGCCGACCACGGTTGTGGGGGGCCAGGTGTTCATGGGATTCAACGATGCAACACGAAAGCAGATCGAGGAAACGATCGTGCGTTGCAGCCGCGAGGGATGCACGGACCTGCTGGCATCGGGCCAGCCGGCCCCGGGAGCGGGACAGAAACTGGACGTGCCGCTCTTCGGCGAGATCGATCCCGCGAAGCTCTCGCTGCCGGTCTTCACGCTGGTCATTGCGGGCCTGGACAGCTTCAATCCCTGCGCCTTCTTCGTCCTGCTCTTCCTTCTGAGCATGCTTGTCCATGCCCGTTCGCGGACGCGGATGCTCCTGGTCGGCGGCGTCTTCGTGCTGTTCTCGGGGCTCGTCTATTTCCTGTTCATGGCCGCGTGGCTCAACGTGTTCCTGATGGCAGGACGGATGGCTGCGATCACGATGACGGGAGGGCTCGTGGCGCTCGTGATCGGGGCGCTTAACGTAAAGGACTTCTTTTTCTTCAGGCAGGGAGTATCGCTCGTCATTCCCGAGGCGGCCAAGCCGAAGCTGTTCGGGCGCATGCGGGGACTTCTTCATGCGCAGTCGCTTCCGACCATGCTGGGCGGCGCGGTCATCCTTGCCGCCACAGCGAACGCTTACGAGCTCCTCTGTACTGCAGGCTTCCCGATGATCTATACGCGTATGCTGACGCTGCAGAACCTGCCGGCGGCAGGATATTATAAGTACCTGGCCCTGTATAACACCGTCTATGTCGCGCCCCTCGCGGTCATCGTGGCGGTCATCACGGCGACGCTGGGTGCCCGGAAGCTGACGGAGTGGCAGGGACGGCAGCTGAAGCTCCTGTCGGGTCTGATGATGGCTGCTCTCGGTGCGGTCCTGATCATCGATCCCGCTATGCTGAGCAGCGCCTTGGCGTCGGTAGTCATGCTGGGCTCGGTCGTCGTTCTCTCCTTGGTGATCATCTCGGTGATGAAGAAGGTGAGGCCGAAGGTAACGGCGTGATGTAGAAGTGAGCAGTTCGTAGAAGCCGCCATCCGGCGGAAGCGGGTATTCGGAGAAAGCGACAATAGCGTGAGACCGTCGGGATCTTCGTTCTGACGGAAATGACGGAAAAGAGCGGATCCAAACCCTATGCTCGTCCACCCTACTCGAACGAACCTGCTGATGCTGAAGGACAAGCGCAAGTCCGTGGTGAACAGCATCGGCATCCTGAAGGCCCGGAAGCAGGCGCTCATCAAGGAGTTCCTCGCCGCGACGGCACCGTTCCTGCGGTCCCGCGAGGACATCAAGAAGTCCTACGGAAAGGCCATCCGAGAGCTCGTGCTTTCCCTGGGCCGGGAGGGGCAGGACGTGGTCAGTTCCCTCACCGTCGCTACCGCCCGTGACTTTCCGGTCGAGGTGCGCGAAAAGAGCATCTGGGGACTGCGGTACAAGGACATCGCCTATCATGACGCTCCGGTGCGCAAACCGGACAAGCGGGGCTACTACGAATACGCGACCACACCGCACCTCGAGGAGTGCATCACGCTCTTCGAGAAGCTCCTGGAGAACATGCTCCAGATCGCGGAGTACGAGAGCAAGCTGAAGCGGCTCGGCGAGGAGATCGTGCGGACGACGCGCCGCATCAAAGTGCTGGAGGAAATGGTCCTTCCGGGGCTCAAGCAGCAGATCCGGACCATCGGCCAGTACATCGGCGAGCGCGAGCGGGAGGCCTTCTACCGGCTGAAGCGGGTCAAGGGGATATTGGAAAAGAGAGCTGAGGCAGCGAAGGCAGGAGCGTAGGAATCCGCACACCATCTCTCTCGCACGGACGCAAAGATTCGCTTACTTTTCCCGCAGAGACGCAGAGGCCGCAGAGAGCGGCCGGTTCCATTCCGATCCTTGAGCGATCATAATCCCGACCTCGGTTTCTCCTCCAAGACCGGAATTTCCCCACGGCAAACCGCTGAATTACGTTCTCCGCGTCCTTCGGTCCTTGGCTCGTAAGCATCCTCTCTATCCGGGATGCAGTGTATCCTGTATCATTCGGGCGCATGGTATAATTAGGCATAGAGGATTTCGAAGCGGAGGTAGCCGATGAAAAAGTGCACGATCGATCCCGACCATTCCGTCGCTGCCTTTGCCATCCGGCACATGGGCATCGCCATGGTGCGGGGCATGTTCCACAAGATGTCGGGATGCATCTATTTCGATGCTGACGACGTTGCGAAGTCGACCGTCGAGGCGGAGATCGATGTTGCGAGCCTATCGACAGGCATCAAGAAGCGGGACGACCACGTTCTGAGCGAGGAGATGCTCGGCGCCGCGCAGTATCCGTCGATCACCTTTAAGAGCACAAAGGTCGTACCCGGCGGGAAGGGCAGGGCAAAGGTCCATGGCGACCTGACAATCCACGGTGTGACGAAGCAGGTGGTCCTTGACGTGGAGCATTTCGGGCCGGTCAAGAGCCCCTGGGGCGGCGAGGTGTCGGTCGGCTTCACCGCGGCGGCGAAGCTCGACCGGCGGGACTTCGGCGTGAACTGGGGCGATGATGTCCTGGATAACGGCGGTCTCGTTGCGGGCAAGGACGTCGAGATCACGCTGGATGTCGAGGCGGATCTGGAACAGTAAGGGCCTGAAGAGCCGACCAGAGGCGTCCCGCACAGAGAGTGCAGAGGACGCAGATAGTTACGAACGACAGAAACACCCATCCCCCTCTCGAGTTCCCCCCCTTCCGCCCTCCCTTTCAAGGGGAGGGCCGGGGTGGGGATGGGGCAGATAGTGATTCTCTCCGTTGTAATCACCTTCCATTTGTGCAATAATCCGACATCACGCAGGTCAGGGCGGCACGCGAGACGATGGTGGGATCGTCAGGTCTAGCGGGCTTGCGGCGACCTGCAATCGGGAAAGGGACAACGATGATGCGAACAACTTTGGTGTTGCTTCTTCTCATACTTTCGGGGTGCGTGAACCCATTCGTTCAGTTCTATAAGGACAATACCGGCGGAGTTGATATGACGAAGGCCTCCTTCGTGGTCCTGCCGAGCGGGGAACCAAGACTTGTGCAAGGCACCGATCCGAAAAGCGACAATGAACGTATGCTCGAGGACGGCTACAGTCCGGTGGGATATTCGCTCTTCAGCGCCGGTGAGGTGGACAAGAAGCAGGCCGTTGAGCAGGCAAAAGCCGTTCATGCCGAGGTCGTGATCGTGTATGCGGCCAAGGCCGGATCCCGCAATCAGTATTTGGCCAACTACTGGATCAAATTGAAGCCTCCGGTCTTCGGCGTCCATGTACAGGACCTGACGACGGAGACCCGGATCAACGCCGGAAGCAAGACCGGGGCCTATGTAGTGGCTGTCGTGAAGGACTCGCCTGCCGCCCGCGCGGGGATCGTGCGGGGAGATGTGGTCAGGAAGATCGGCGATGTCGAGGTGAACGCTGCCGCAACGTTGCGGGACACGGTTGGAAAGCTCGCGGGGCAGAAGGTCATGGTGGAGATATGGCATGACCATGAGGCTGTGCAGAAGGAAGTGCAGCTTGGCCAGCGGCCATAAAGGACCGATGGAATGAACTGCCGCCCTGCCCGCATCATATTCATCATCGTCATTCTGCTCTGCCTGGGGCAAGCGATCTATTATTACCCGCTCCTCCCCGACCGTGTTGCGTCGCACTTCGGGGCGTCAGGCAGGCCGGACGCATGGTCGAGCAAACAGTCCTTCGTGGAGATCTACCTCTTCGCCGTCGCGGTAGTTGCGCTCCTCTTCTCCGGGATCGGGTCCCTGCTCAGAAGGACGCCTTCCCACATGATCAATCTGCCGAACAGGGACTACTGGCTGGCGCCGGCACGGGCGGAGGAGACCATCGATTTCCTCTCACAGCAGTTCCTTTGGGTCGGTTCTGCGACGCTGCTCCTGCTGCTCGATATCTTCCACCAGGCTTTTATGGTCCACCTCGCTCGTGCCGGGGGGCTGGAACACGCAGTTGTGAGCCTGGTACTCTATGTCGTTTTCACGGCGATCTTGAGCATCGGGCTGATACGGAAATTCCTGCAGAGAAAATGATCCGAGAGAGGACGGGAAATGAAACGGGGAGTATGGGTACCGGTCCTGTTCATGCTGTCGGGCTGCGTGAATCCATCCGTGCAGCGCCATCAGGACGATGCCGGGGTGCCGAAACTGGTCAAGGGCGTCGATCCGGAGACCGACACTCTGCGCATGCTCGAGGACGGGTACAGTCGCGAGGGATTCTCCTACTTGAACGTCGCAAGCGCTGATTGCAGCGAGGCCCTGGGCCCGGCCAGGGCCGTTCATGCCGATATCGTCATCGTCTATACGAGCAAGGCGGACGACCGCTCCGATTGTGTGGCCAGTCACTGGGTCAAACTGAAGCCTGCGATCTTGGGCGTGCATATGGAGGACCTGACAGCGGAACTGCGCGGGAAGAGCGGGCCCGGGGCCTACGTGACGGCCGTGGTGCGGGACTCGCCTGCGGCCCGCGCGGGGATCGTGCGGGGCGACATCATCAGGAAGATCGGGGATGTGCATGTGGACAGCGCCGCAGCGCTGTATGACGCGGCGGAGAGACTTGCCGGCCGGAAGGTGATCGTGGAGATCTGGCGGGACAACCGGACTATCGAGAAGGAAGTTCAACTGGACAAGAGGTTGGAGCGCTGAATGACGGGCAAGGCGGGCCAACCTGCCGGCCCTGACTCACTGCACGTCGTTGCGTGACCGGTTTATGACCGGATAGACAGGCCACCGTCGTCCCCAGTGCCACGGACAGCAGATTCCGTGGCTCTTTTTTATCCGATCGAAGCCACCGGAGGGACATACGCGTGTCGAAGGAAGAGATGCTGAAGACACAGACAGACAAAAGATCGGGAAGGGTGCTTCTGGCCCTTGCGGCGGTCTACCTGTCCTGGAGCTCCACATATCTGGCGATCAAGTTCGCGCTCGAGGGCTTGCCACCGCTGTTGATGATGGGCATACGGTTCTTCTTCTTCGGGCTCCTTATCTATGCGTGGCTCAGGTGGCGCGGAGATGCCGGGCCAACGCTCCGGGAATGGTGGTGGTCTGCGGTGATCGGCCTGTTCCTGATGCTGGGCGGAAGCGCCGGCGTGGCGTATGCTGAGCAATGGGTCTCCTCCGGTCTCGCCGCCCTCGTCATCGCGACCACGCCGCTCTGGACCGTGCTGTTCGCGGCAATCTGGAAGCACCGGCCCAACATGCTCGAATGGTTCGGTCTTGCTGTCGGCTTCAGCGGGATCGTGCTGCTCAACCTGGGCGGCGATCTGCTGGCGAACCCCGTGAGCGCCTTCCTTCTCGTGCTGGCAGCCGTGTCCTGGGCGTTCGGTTCCGCCTGGAGCCGGCATGTGCCGCTTCCCCGCGGGATGATGGCGGGCGCCGCGCAGATGATCACCGGCGGGGCGATCGTGATCTTCCTGGGCTTCGCGGCGGGAGAGCGGGTCACGGCCATGCCCTCGCTGCGTTCCATCGCAGCGGTGGTCTATCTCGGCGTTGTAGGCTCGCTCATCGGATTCACGGCCTTTGTCTATCTCCTGGGCCGCGTACGACCGGCGCTTGCCACGAGCTACGCCTACGTGAACCCCGTGCTTGCGCTCCTGCTGGGTCTGTGGCTCGGCGGCGAGAAGATCGGCATGCTGGAGATCGCCGCTATGGGCATCATCCTGCTCGGGGTCGTGCTTGTGGTGCTGGGGCAGAGAGGTTCGAGCTCATAGTGATGATGGCCTTCCCGCCCTTGCCAAACCGCCTTCCATCAACTAGACTTTAAGTAGTTTTTCCTCTCTCCGGTTCCCGACCCGAACGATAGCTTCTCCTCTGGAGGTGCCTATGAAAAAGCGCGACCATCATGATAGGAAGGATCATGTCAAAACACCGCCCGGCGGCATCACCCGTCGAAACTTCCTGACCACTCTCGGCGTCGGAGCCGTCGGTGTCGCCGTCGCGGACAAACTCGTCGGGAAGCCGGCGGAGGCGGTGGAGGTGATCGAGCCGGGAGAATCGGCGCGTGTCACGCTCCACATCAACGGCAGGAAGCACAACCTCCTGGTCGAGCCGCGATGGTCGCTGCTCTTCGTCCTTCGGGAGCACTTCGGCCTCACCGGCACCAAGGTGAGCTGCGAGCGGGGCGAGTGCGGCGCCTGCACTGTGCTGATCGACAACGTCCCTCGCTACGCCTGCATGACGCTGGCCGTGGAGGCCGACGGACGGGAGATCACGACCCTGGAAGGGCTCATGAAGGGCGAGGAGCTCGGCCCCGTGCAGCAGGCCTTCGTCGAGAAGGACGCCTTCCAGTGCGGCTACTGCACGCCGGGCCAGATCATGGCCGTCGAGGGGCTGCTCCGGAAGAACCCGTCGCCGGGCCTCGACGAGGCGCGCCGCGCCACGAGCGGCAACATCTGCCGCTGCGGAGTCTATCCCAACATCGCGAAGGCGGCCCTGCGGGCGGCAGAGCTCAGGCGCGGAAAGTGAGGAAGCCATGAACCGGGACGAGAAACAGCTCTATTATGCCAAGGGCGTGCCGCTGCCGGAGACTCCCGACGTGCCGGTGCAGGCAGATGCATGGAGCAAGACCTCGGTTGTCGGGAAGCCGCTGCCGCGCGTCGATGCCTATGAGCGGGTGAGCGGGACCGCTGTCTATGCCTCGGATCTCACGCTGCCCGCGACGCTCTATGCCGCGGTCCTGCGCTCTCCCCATGCCAGCGCCCGGGTGAAGAAGGTAGACGTGTCGTCAGCCGAGAAGATGCCCGGTGTTGCGGCGGTCGTGAGCGGTGCAAGCCCTGAAGCCGACGTTCTCTGGCCCTATTCGCCGGACATGAAGACCAAGCTCTTCGATCCGACGGTCCGGTACGAAGGCGAGGTCATCGCTGCGGTCGCAGCCGAGACGCCCTACCATGCCTGGGACGCTGTCCGGGCGATCCATGTCGAGTACGAAGTGCTGCCCTTCGTCTCGGACGAGCGGAAAGCGCTTGATGCCGGTTCTCCGGCGGTCCATGCCGGGGGGAACAAGGTCAAGACCGAAACGTACAGCAGGGGCGACGTTGCTAAGGGATTTGCCGAGGCCGACGTTGTCCTGGAGCAGCGCTACCGAACGGCCAGCGAGATCCATACGCCCGCGGAGCTTCACGGCTGCGTGGCGCGCTGGGACGGCTACAGCCTCACGGTCTGGGAGTCCACGCAGGGCGTCTATTCCATCCAGGCGCGGGTGGCCGAAGTGCTGAAGCTGCCGCTCTCCAAGGTGCGGGTCATCAACAAGTACATGGGAGGCGGGTTCGGCAGCAAGCTGCAAGCCGGGAAGTACACCATCATAGCTGCGATCCTTGCGAAGAGAACCGGCCGGCCGGTGAAGCTCTTCCTGACCCGCGAGGAGACCTTCCTGGACGCTGGCAACCGGCCTCCCGCGGACATGACGATCAAGGCGGGAGTGAAGAAGGACGGAACGCTCACGGCACTCGAGTTCAAGGGCTTGGGAACGGGCGGCGCCTATCCCGCGGGCGGCACATCGCTCATCGACTGGCTCATCCGCGACCTCTACGCCTGTCCCAACGTGAAATGCGAAACCACGGACGTCTACATCAACGCCGGCCCGGCGCGGCCCTTCCGCGCCCCCGGCCATCCGCAGGGCTCCTGGGCGCTTGAGCAGATGATGGACTCCCTCGCTGAGAAGGTCAAGATGGACCCGGTCCAGATTCGGCTCAAGAACATCCCGCTCGTGAGCCAGGCCCGCGACGGCAGCCCGCCGTACACGACCACAGGGCTCAAGCAGTGCATCGAGAAGGGGGCGGAGCTCTTCCGCTGGAAGGAGTCACGGGAAAAGGCAGCGGCATCAAAGGGACATCTCAAGCGCGGAGTGGGCATGGGAGCCGCCCTCTGGTTCGCCGGCGGCGGAGGTCCTCCGTCCACGGTGATCGTGAAGTTCTTCTCCGACGGAAGCGTGAACCTGAACCTGGGCATGAGCGACATCGGCACGGGCACGAAGACCGTGATGGCCATGGTGGTGGCCGAGGAGCTGGGTGTCCGGCCGGAGCTCGTCCAGATCGAGAACGCCGACACCGGCACGACGCAGTTCGCCACGCCTTCAGGCGGCAGCAAGACCGTGCCGACCGAGTCCCCCACGGTGCGCGCCGCGGCTTTGAGCGTCAAGCAGCAGCTCATCGCCATGGCGTCGGAGGAGCTGAAGCTCGACGGGTCGTCTCTTGTCTTCGCAGGCGACAGCATCGCGTCGAAGGATGATCCTTCGAAGAAGGTCAAGATCACGGCGCTTGCGCAGCTCAAGAAGAGGGGCCTCGTCGTGGGTGTGGGCTACCGGGCGCCGAACCCTGCGGGCAAGGTGGTGAATCCCTTTGCCGCCCAGTTCTGTGAGGTGGAGGTGAACACGGAGACCGGAGAGGTGAAGGTGCTCCGGTTCCTTGCGGTCCACGACAGCGGCAGGGTGATGAACCGTCTGAATTTCGACAACCAGGTTGTAGGCGGCATCACCATGGGCATCGGCCTGGGCCTCACCGAAGCGCGGGTGTTGGACCACGGCCAGACCGGCAAGATGGTGAACCGGAACTGGCACGACTACAAGGTGCCGACGTCGCTCGATGTGCCGGTGGACGTGACGAGCGAGCCTCTCGATATCCCCGATCCCGAGGCGAACCTGACCGGGTCGAAGGGATTGGGCGAGCCGGTCACGATTCCCACAGGCGGGGCGATCGCGAACGCGGTCCATCACGCCACGGGCGTCCGTGTTTTCGAGTCGCCCGTGAGCCCTCCCCGGCTGCTTGCGCTCCTTGCCGGGAAGCGGAAGGAGGGATAAGCCATGCTGCCGTCATTCTCGTACGTCCGTCCGGGAACGCTCAGTGACGCCGTAAAACAGGCCGCTTCGGAAGGGGCCGGCGTGCTCGCGGGCGGGACCGATCTTCTTGGCTGCATGCGCGACGGCATCCTTCCGCTCACAAAGCTCGTCAGCATGTCCGGCGTCAAGGACCTCCGGGGCATCGCGAAGCGGTCCGATGGAGTGCTCACGATCGGGAGCCTCACGACCATCACCGAAGTGGCGGAGGACAAACTTGTCCGTGAGAGCCATCCGGCGCTTTCTATGGCCGCATCGGAGGTCGCGAGCCCGCAGCTCCGGAACCAGGGGACCATCGGCGGGAACCTCTGCCAGAAGCCCCGGTGCTGGTACTATCGCGGCGACTTCCATTGTCTCCGGAAGGGAGGCGAACGGTGCTTTGCGGCGGCCGGCCAGAATCCCTACCACTGCATCTTCGGCGGAGGACCCTGCTTCATCGTCCATCCCTCCGACACCGCGCCGGCGCTTGTCGCTTTCGGTGCATCGGTCCGGACCTCGGGACCGAAGGGCGAACGCACCATCCCCGTCGAGAAGTTCCACGTGCTCCCGAGCGTCGACGTGCGGAAGGACACGGTGCTCGAGCCGGGCGAGATCGTGATAGCCGTCGAGCTGCCGCCCGCGCCGAAAGAAGCAAAGAGCCTCTACCGCAAGGTGCGCGCCAGGAACTCCTGGGACTTCGCCCTTGCCGGCGCTGCCATCGTCCTGACGATGAGCGACCATATCGTAACGTCGGCGAGCATCGTTCTCTCCGGCGCGGCTCCGGTCCCCTGGCGGTCGAAGGCGACAGAAGATGCGATCACGGGCAAGCGGCTCGACGACAAGGTCATTGCGAAGGCCGCGGATGAGGCCATCCGGGGCGCAATGCCGCTTGCGCAGAACGGATACAAGCTGCACCTCTTCCGGGGGATCATCCGGGAGGAACTGAAGAAGCTGGCATGAGGCTGTTTAGTATTTTTGCACATATCCCTTTCGCGTCCTGAATGAAATTTGTGGCCCGTCTAAGGCCCCCAAAACGCGGCCTTCGGCCTCGGACAGTGCGCGTTCGCCCTGACGCGACGCGGCCTTAGATCTTGACGCGTGCCCCAGAAATTTCATAGGACCGCTCCAGGGAAGTGCGGGTTTGGGTAAAACCCATGCGAAAATCCAGGCAGGAGACCGAGTCCGAGGGTTAAACATTTCGGATGTCTGAAGCCCGAAGGGCGAGTTTCCGAAATGTACCGAGGACGACCGAGCCTGCCGTAAAGGATTTTCGCCGGGTGCCCTTCTTTGGTCACCTTTCTTGGGCACGCAAGAAAGGTGAGAGGAAAGAATTAGATTCGATTCTAAAGTATTGCTGAAGTGCGGGATTCTTTCTTTTCTGCACCCCGGCTCGCAGGCCGCGCAACCATGCCTAGTCTTCTCGCGCTGACGTCGATCTTCTGCCAGCGCAGCGCTTCCCCTCGCCTGGAACGACGGGCTCGGCCGCGTCTGCGTCGATTTTATTCTGGGTCATATGCGTCTTCCTTCGCATGCGGGTGCACGGTCCTATTCGCGGGATGCAGGGGTCTTGGGCAAGGCGGGACACAGAACAGTCGCAGGGATTGGTCACCTTTCTTGGGCACGCAAGAAAGGTGAAAACTAGATATTCCAAGATGTCGTGACCCATCGATTTCTTGACGCCGGGCGGGCGATTGTGCTACACAGTATGAAATTGATTCTGCGAGGCTGACTTCCGGGGGAGGTGACCATGGAACTCTTCGAAGCGATACGGACGAGGCACAGCGTCCGGAAATATCTCGACAAACCGGTGGAGGAGGAGAAACTCAGGACAGTGCTGGAAGCCGTGCGCCTCGCGCCGTCCTGGGCGAACATGCAGTGCTGGCGGATGGTGGTGGTGACGGACAAGGCTGTCCGGGAGAAGATCAGCGACCTCTCCTACGTGGAGTCCTACTTCTCGCCCAAGGGGTACAAGGCCAACCCGTCGAAGAAGGCCCTTGCCGAGGCGCCGGTCGTGATCGTCCTCTGCGCCGAGCCGTCCCAGTCCGGGTCCATCTGGGGTCAGAACTATTATCTCGTGGATGCCGGGATCGCATCGGAGAACCTGATGCTCGCTGCTCGCGGAGAAGGGCTTGGCTCCGTTTTCGTGGGGGTCTACGACGAGGTGAAGGTGAAGGGCATCCTGAACATCCCACAGAATGTCAGGGTCGTGGGGCTCTTCCCGCTGGGCTATCCCGCCGACGAGGGGAAGGGCGGCCCTGGGCGCAAGCCCATCGAGGAGATCTGCTTCCGGGGGATGTGGAAGGCGTGAAAGACGCCAGGAACTTCTCTCGCAGAGACGCAGAGTGCGCAGGGAAATTCGCGCCAGCAACTGAAAAGACATAGGGACGCGGATTTACGCGGAGGAGATCGGATACTTCGATCTTGCTACTGCTTGTCATTTGCTTCAGACACCTCCCCCTCCATGGGGGAGGTGAGGTGGGTGACGATCGAGTACTTCACTGTGTCTCACCCTCCCCTTGGTCCCCTCCCGTCGGAGGGAGGGGATGCATTAGATTGCCCCATCGCATCACTCCTCACGAAGTCGGTTATCTCCTTCCACCACGCTGGCTGGACAGCAATGGACCAGTCGTTATGTCCAGCCCCCTTGACGGTCCACATCTTCTTGCGCGTCCCGAGCGAGTCATAGAGCGCCTTCGCATGGCGCAGCGGGATCACGTCATCCTGCTCGGCTCCTATCACCGATACAGGCCCGCCGTAGCTTTTCAAATTCCCGATGGAATCAAACTTATCATGCAGGAATAGCCGGACAGGCAGCCAGGGATAATGATGATTTGCAACGGCCAGGAGCGTATCCCAGGGCGTGATCAGGATGATGCCGTCGATCGGCACTGGAGAATCCTTTACGACGGATGCCACCACGCCGCAGCCGAGCGATTCCCCCAGCAGGTAGATCGGTCTTCCATACTCTGCGGAGACGAGACGCAGCGTCTCATGTGCATCCTGTACGAACGCCGCCTCGCCCGGTCTGCCCTTCCTGCCGCCGTATCCAGGATATTCGACAAGCAGCACGCGGAAGCCGAGCGGGACGAGCGCGGGAAGATAGTAGTCCCTGTCCGAAGCGGTGCCGGCGTTGCCGTGGAATGCGACGATCGTGCCGCTGCTTACCGTGGCTGTCTCCGTGCTCACGAAACCTCTATAGCCGTCCCTGCCTGACGGCCAGAACTGCATCCGGCGCGACGAGAGGAACTTCTCGCTGGGGACATCATTGCTCGGAAAGTACAGCATACGCTCCTGAAGGTCACAACCGGACAGGATGAGGATGACGAGTATCA
>JBAIYC010000400.1:0-5667 GCA_037916085.1 Nitrospirota bacterium
GGCGTGAGCCCGGCGAGGGTGGCAAGGGAAAGGGGCGGGAAGGGAAAAGCGCTTCCGGACAGGTCCCGGCAGAGCGTGAAGTCCCAGAGCGAAAGAGGAAAACGGGGGTTCACGAGGCAGATCTTCACTTAACGTCTACCTTGTCGCCTTTCTTGCGTGCCCAAGAAAGGTGACGCCGAATCCCTGCGACAGGTGATCCCGGCTTTGCCGGGCATGGGTCAGTCGCGGGACGTCGCTTATCTACATCCCGACAAGTCGGGATGCTGTCGGACCTCCAGAGAAGGGCACCCGACGAAGATTTCTTCACGGCGTGCTTCACCGTCCTCGGTACATTTCGGAAACTCGCCCTGCGGGCTCAGACAGTCCGAGATGTTTAACCCTCGTCCTCGGTCGCCCGCCTGAATTTTCGTATGGGACATGCAATAACGTTCTCAGGGTTTCTCTGCGTCCTCTGCGTGCTCTGCGAGAGGCGCCTTTTACGTTCCTGCGTCTCACCGCATCGATTCGCAGATCTCGGCGATCTTGTAGTAGTGCGCCTGGATATGCTTATAGGCAAGGAGGTGAAAGACCGTTTCGTCCACGTTCCTGAGGCCCCGGGCGACCAGCGTCCGCATGACGCGGAAGAACATCCGCCTCGTTTCCTTGTCCGCCTGGAATAGATAGAAATTGATGACGCGCAGGAGGATCATGATGCTCTTGCCGTTCACCGCCAGCTTCGACGCCTTCATGGGACGGGAATCCGCTCCCATGTACCGGATCAACTTCATGCCGAAGATCTCGGGAGAGAACATCCGTCTGAGCACCCGCGCGAAACCGCACTCCAGCTCCTGTTCTGTCATCTTCGCAGGCCGCAGGTTCGTGGCCTTGTCGACCTCGGCCTCGCTGAGCGCCGTGAGCCCGATGATGGACGGGAGCGTGATCAGCCGGTGCTCCTCGCGAGCGCGCCGGTACAGCGGCGTGTCCGGGACGGCCTGGAGGAGTCCCACCTGCACCGGGATGAAGTCGGTATCGCGGATGAACGCAAGCTGACGATCGAAGGTCGACACATCGTCGCTCTCCAGGCCGAACATGATACCGGCCCAGACCATGATCCCGTAGGACTTGATCTTGGCCACCGCCTTCGGGATGTCCATGTCCACCTGGTGCCGTTTGTGCAGCTCCCGGAGCTGCCCGTTGTCGCCCGTCTCGATCCCGATGAAGAGTCTGAGGAACGCCGCATCCCGCAGCAGGCCCAGCAGTTCGTCGTCGTTCGCCACATCCAGGGTCGCCTGGGTGTAGAAGTACATCTTCGTCGGCAGCGTGGGCAGGAGCTTGGCGATCTCCCGGAGCAGGGCCTTGGCATAGGAGCGGTTCGCAGCGAAGTTGTCATCGACGACGAAGATGGAATCATTGCCCAGGCGGGCGAGGATCCGTATCTCCTCCAGCACCTGCTCGATCTTCTTGGATCGCGGGGCCGAGCCGTACTTTACCGGGATGTCGCAGAAGTCACAGCGGCAGGGGCAGCCCCGCGTAACCTGGATGCAGGCGCTCGCATAGGCGCCCTTCTTCATCAGATCGAACCGCGGGATCGGCGAGTCCTCCATCCTGATCCGGTCCTCCTGCACATAGACGGCCTTACGGCTGCCAGCACGGTGGTCGGCCAGGAACCGGGGCCAGGTGTACTCGCCCTCGCCGATGAAGACCACGTCAGCATGGGCCTCGCAGTCCTCAAGCATGTCGAAGGTGATCGGCCCGCCGACCGCGACCAGTTTGCCCCGCTTCCGGAACTCGTCGGCCAGTTCGAAACAGCGCTTCCGCTGTGGTATGGAGCCGGTGATGGCGATGATGTCCGCGTCCGTGTCGAGCGGCACGGGCTCGACGCTCTCGTCGACGAGCCGGACCGCGATGTCCGGCGGCGTGAGCGCAGCAAGCGTCGGGAGCGAGAGCGGCATGTGCGAATACTGCACGCCCACGAGGTCCAGGCAGTGGAGGAAGTTCATGGAGTGGGGATGATGCCGGGGATCAACGAACAGGATCTTCATAGTAGCCCTCCGCTAGGCAGATGATCTGGAACCGGACATTTTCGGGCAGCGCAAACAGGAACGACAGAAAAAGACCAATGCCAAGGATACCTGCGACAGAGGATCTCCTTCGAGGCATTCGCGTCACGCGTGGGGTCCCTGCTACAGGCTCGGCGTTTGGCACGCGCCGGTCACCGGATTTCTGCGCCTGACGAGGCAGACGCCGAGCCAGAGAAGCGACGCGGCAAAGAGCAGCAGCACGGCCATCTGCCAGGGGTTGAACTGGCTGTTACCAACAAGGTCGTCCTTCCGCAGGAACTCCATGAGAAAGCGGCCGCCGCTGTACTGCGCCGCCGCCGCCGCCATGACCGTTCCCGGGGCAAGCCGCCAATGCTCGCGGTTTCGGTAAAGCGTCTCCGCGGTGATCAGGACGAGCAACGCGTTCAGCATCAGGAAGAGCGGCAGGTTCCAGAGGAGCGTGCCGGGGGGCGCGTTCGCGAGCGCCTGTCCCGCCTCCGAGTCCGCAGCATAGAGCTTTGCGGACAGCGTGAACACCGACAGGAACGAACCGCCGGCCGAGGCAGGTGCAATCCTTCCGAAGCAGCATCCGCTCAAGAGGCATCCCAGTCTCCCGACCAGGATCGATAGAGGGAACGTGAAGGCCACGGCGTCCAGGACCGGCATCGGCGACGCCTTAAGGACAAACCTGCTGTAGAGGAGCCCAAAGCCGAGCACAGAGACGATGCTCCCGATCACCGTGAGCCCGCTCGCGCGGTAGACCCCGGGAAGACCAGCAAGGTACGGGATCAGCCGGTTGAACAGGTTCGCGCCGAAGGTGCCTACCGGAAGCGCCAGCACGAGCAAAAGGACAATGGGGGCGAGCGGATGGCCCAGCCGCTTCGCACGCGGCAGGAACAGCGCCCAGCAGAGGACCACGCCGGCCAAGGCCGTGATGCGCCAGGTGGAAAGGTCCAGTCCGCCTATATGGATATGGGGATACATACAGCTCGCGACAGAGCGGCGGATCCAAAGAAACAGAGGACCGCCCCGGGGGGCGATCCTCCTCAACATCGTCGGGTAAGCGGCGCCCGCTACGGACCGCTGCTAATAGCGCTTTCGGTCCCTGATCTCCTGGGACTTCTGCTTGAGGTTCAGCATCTCGTTCGTGTCGAAATAGTTCCAGGCCGTCTTCATGACCTGCGGATAGGCCGTCTTCAGAACGTCCGAGAAGATCTTGGGCCGAGAATCGTAGACCAGCGTCTCCGTGTCACGCCAGGCGTAATCGGTCACCTGATAGCGGCCAGAGCAGTCGTCACCCGCCCAGTGGGAGCCGCTTACGTACTTTTCCTGCTCCTTGGAGAGCTCGTAATCGAAGTCCTGCACGCCGAGGTCGAGCTTCTTGATCCACATTTTCTCCTCGGAGAGCGGTTCGAGCATGTAATAGTAGACCTTGAGTCCCACCGACATGTTGCCGGAATAGACCTTGCCCCACTTCCCGCCGACGAACTGCAGTTCCCGGAGATATTTCTGGTTCGTATACTGGATGTCGAAGATGACATGGATCATGACCGTGAGGTCAGCGCCCTTCTTATCGGGGTAGGTCACCTCGGACAGCGCATAGGGCCCCTTCGTGGTCATGCCTTTGGCCACCAGCTGCGCCTCGATGTCCTCGCCCGCGCTGCCGGCGAAGCTCTTGAAGACCTTCAGCATATCCTTGGACATCGCCCCGCCCGCCGACACCCGCGCACCTCCCGCGTACTCCTGGTTCAGCGTGTCCTTGTATTCCGGAATGATGTCCACGACCGTGAGACTGACGCTGCCGGGCTTCTTTGCGTCCGGAAGATGGAACTTGGGAAAGGAGAACAGGTCCTTGGTGTAATCGGGGACCGGAGTGAGCGGCGGCGGCGTGTAGTTCGGCTGCTCGCAGCCAGTGAGCGCCAGATAGCCCGCCGGATAGACAAGGAAGCCCAGCGGAACCGCCGCGGCGATGACTGCCAGAACGATCTTCTTGACCTTCATGAGGCCCCTCCCCAGCACACAAAATGAATAGGAACGACTCCAAGTTGGCCGTACTATACCACCACATGAAAAAGTCTGTCAACACAAAATTTCCTGTACGCGAGGCCGCTCGGAGCAGGTCGCTGCGAGTCGGCCGGTGCAGATGTTCAGCTTGAAGAGGAAGTTGTGCAGGCCGGCGAAGAAAAGACCGAACCGCACAGAGAGGATTACAGCGAACGGAACCGCTTCTTGATCAATGCAAGAGGCTCCCTCGCGTGGCTAGCCTTGGAGAGATAGCCGGAGAAAAATGAAGAAGACGGCGAGATGGTAGAGTGAGATGACGTCCGCGTAAGTCCCCCGGGCATGGCCGTAGACGACCGCCACGATCCCAGCGCCGTCCCAGACCGGTCATCCTTTATCACCTACAGCCCGGGAGCGAATCCATACAGGAGGCGGACCGGGACTCCGCAGGATTCCCGGTCCGATCTTCATCAGCTGTGGCCGCTTCCACTGCCCCTCGCGTCGGCCTCTTCGTATCCTACCCTATTGTGCCGGACTTGAGGGTGCAGAAATTGAGTCTCTCAGTAGGCGATTCCATGCACCGCCAGCTGCTGAGTGACAAAATTCAATGTTGCCGATATTTCGGGCGCAAAATCGCCGCGGCAGAGATTCATTGCCTGATAGATGCCGAACTGCAGGAGTGGCTTCAGGTCAACGCCTTCCGGGAAAGTAAGCCCGTAGGCTGCGAAGACCTGCTGTGCGACCCCCTCCAGCTGCAATGCGTTCAGATAGACCGCCATATCGGTTCTCTGCATCAGCGCCTGTCCATAGAGGGCCAGCATCTGCCGGTACTGCCGTTCCGATTCCGCGATGAACTCGACGGCGTCCTTACGACTGATCGAGAACGCAGCGGCAAGGTCGACGGCATAGACCTTTTCCATCAACAGCGGGAAATTCGGATTCGGCGGCCGCGCAGCGGCAGCCATCTTCGCGCCGAGCGTCGGATCGAGCGATACCATGAGCAAGTCTACGCCGCGCTCCACAAGCTCATGGGCTACCGTCATTTTTAGCGGTTCCGGCAGCTGCAGGTCATTGAACTGAGGGATCTGATCCAGGATGGCCTTCAACTGGTAGGCCTTTGCGATGACATACCCTCCCTCATCTGGATGCCCTGGTATGGTCCCTTTCTGTCCCAGCGTGATGCCGGAGCGGTGGGCGGTCGAGTCCACGCCCCAGACCTCGTTATGGCTTACAAAGCCGAAAGCAAGGGCCTTCCCGGGTTTTGATTCGGCCGCGTTCCATAGCTTCATGAAATTGTTGTGGGTCTGGTAAAACATGAAGTCCCGGTAGGCAGCTTCATCGTACCGGAAATTGAACATGTCCGGCCCCAAACCGCCGTACAGCTGGTTCCCGTTCCTCAGAGCCCATTTCGTGTTGAACTGATCGTCGATGTAAGTATGGACCGCCCATCCCCAGGAGAATGCCGCAGTCGGCAGGAGCAGTGCTAAGATAGCAAGTGAAGTGCAAAGTGCTGTGATCCGTATCTTCATCTTCCTACCCTCCTTTGTTCTTTCCCTGCGGATACACTTCTAGGTCCCCGCCGCGCGTGCCAGCATCCGGATGATATCCGACTCCCCTCGTGCCTCACGCCGCCGGTGTCGTGCTTCGT